>DASQJO010000531.1:0-5841 GCA_035630955.1 Kineosporiaceae bacterium | reverse complement strand
CCACCGAACACCGTGTCCAGCGCGCCGACGAAGGCCTGGACGTCGCGCAGGATCTGCGCGCCCAGCAGCTTGGTGAGGACGGCGGTCGCGCTCCCGACGGCCGCCGACACCACCCGCAGATAGGCCCGGCCCCCGGCCTTCGCCGGTGCCGACAGCAGCCGGATGAGCCGCCCGTCGAGGAACGACCCGAGTCGCGCGGGCGCGTCGAGGAAGTCCAGCGCCGAGCGGCTCGGCGGGGTGTCGACGACGATCAGGTCCCAGCTGTCGCCCTCGGCGGCGTCCATCTGCGCGCGCAGCTGGCCGAGCTTCTCCATCGCCATGTACTCCTGCGTGCCGGCGAAGGAGCTCGACATGGCCTGGTAGAAGGGGTTGGCGAAGATCTGCTCGGCCTTCTCCGGGGTCGCGTGCTGCTCGATGACCTCGTCGAAGGTCCGCTTCATGTCGAGCATCATCGCGTCGAGCCGGCCGCCCGCCGCGGCGTCCGCGCCGTCGACCGGGCGGGGCACGTTGTCCAGCTCGCGCAGGCCCATGGACTGCGCGAGCCGGCGCGCGGGGTCGATGGTCAGGACGACGACTCGGCGGCCGCGCTCGGCGGCGCGCAGGGCGATGGCCGCGGCCGTCGTGGTCTTGCCGACCCCGCCGGCGCCGCAGCAGACGACGACCTGCGTGCCGGGGTCGTCGATCAGCGTGTCGACGTCGAACGCCGGCGCCCGGCGCGGGGGAGTGCGGTCCGGGGTCATGCCACGCCCTGCTCGACGAGGAGGTCGGCCAGGTCGTAGAGGGCGCCGAGGTCGATGCCGCCGGGCAGGGCGGGCAGCTCGGCCGTGGGGCGCCCGACCGCCGCGAGCTCGTTGCGCTGGTCGTGCTCGAGCTCGACGCGCAGCGCGTGGTCCGTTCCCTCCCGGACCAGGCCTGCCGCGAGCCTGGCGATCCGGGCGTCGTCCAGGGAGGAGCCCCGGCGCGCCGAGCGGGCGCCGATCCCGGCCGCGACCAGCCCCTCGGCGACCTCGGCGACGTCGAGCCGCCCGGCGGCGGCGCGGACCAGGTCGGCGTCCGCCAGCACCGGTTCGCGCACCATGTTGACGATCACGCAGCCGAGCGGGAGGCCCGCCGTGCGCAGGCCCGCCGCCGCGTCCTGGGTCTCCTGGACGGGCATTTCCTCCAGCACGGAGACCAGGTGGACGGCGGTCTGCGGGCTCCGCATCAGCGTCATGATCGAGTCCGCCTGGTTGCGGATCGGCCCGACCTTCGCCAGGTCGGCGACCTCCTCGTTGACGTTGAGGAACCGGGTCACCCGGCCGGTCGGGGGCGCGTCGAGGACGACGGCGTCGTACACCGGGCCCTGGTGCCTCCGGCGCCGCGCCGCTTCGTAGACCTTGCCGGTGAGCAGCACGTCGCGCAGGCCCGGCGCCACCGTCGTCGCGAAGTCCACGGCGCCGATCCGCTCCAGGACCTTGCCCGCGCGGCCCATCCGGTAGAAGAGGTCGAGGTACTCCAGCAGCGCCGCCTTCGGCTCGACGGCGAGCGCGAAGACGTCCCCGCCGTCCTGTGCCACCGCGATCTTGCGCTCGTCGTAGGGCAGCGGCGGGACGTCGAAGAGCTGGGCGATGCCCTGCCGGCCCTCGACCTCGCAGAGCAGGGTGCGCCGGCCGCCGGCCGCGAGGGCCAGGGCGAGCGCGGCGGCCACCGTCGTCTTGCCGGTGCCGCCCTTGCCCGTCACCACGTGCAGGCGGATGCGCGCGGGGTGGTAGGGGCGCTCGGCGAGCGCGTCCGTGGGGGCCTCGGTGGGAGGGTCGGCGGCGCGGTCCCCGGCGCCCGAGACCGGGGAAGGAGCGGAGTCGGCCACCTCCCCAGCGTAGACAGCGCCCTCGCGACCCGCCCCTCGTGACCTGGGCCACTAGGCTCCGCAGCATGCCGCAGCAGTGGGAGTACGCGACCGTGCCGCTCATCGTGCACGCGACGAAGCAGATCCTCGACCAGTGGGGCGCGGACGGCTGGGAGCTCGTCCAGGTCGTCCCGGGACCGGAGGGGTCGGGCCTGGTCGCGTACCTCAAGCGGCCCGTCGCCGGGAGCGGGTCGTGACCGTCGGCGAGCGGCTGGCCGAGCTCGGCCTCGAGCTCCCGCCCGTCGCCGCCCCCCTGGCGGCGTACGTGCCCGCCGTCCGGCAGGGCGACCTCGTCTGGACGTCCGGGCAGCTGCCGTTCGTCGACGGCGCCCTGCCCGCGACCGGCGTCGTCGGCGAGGGCGAGGGGCTCGTGCCCCCGCAGGACGCCGCGAAGCTCGCGCGGATCTGCGCGCTCAACGCCCTCGCCGCGGTGGCCTCCGTCGCCGAGCTCGACTGGCTGCGCGTGGTCAAGGTCGTCGGCTTCGTCGCCAGCGCCCCCGGCTTCACCGGGCAGCCACAGGTCGTCAACGGCGCGAGCGAGCTGCTCGGCGAGGTGCTCGGCGACGCCGGGCGGCACGCCCGCAGCGCCGTCGGTGTCGCCGCCCTGCCGATGGGCTCGCCGGTCGAGGTCGAGCTCGTCGCGTCCCTGCGCTGACCCCGGCTGCGCGTCAACGGGAGCGCCAGTCCTCCGTCGCGGGGACCCGCGCCGTCACCACCTCGGCGACGACGGCGCCGGCGAACTCGCCGAGCCGGGGAGCGGCGGCCCGGCGTGCGTCCGCGTCGAGCGAGCGGACGGCACCGGCGACCGCCACCGCCACCGCGTCGGCGGCGTCCGCCATGACTTGGGTGAGCCGGAGCCCGGCGAGGGCCGAGTCGAGCACCCCCTGCTCGCGCAGCACCGCGGCCGCGCACCCGTAGGCGCCGGGTGCCCGGACGCCGTCGCCGCGCCGGCTGAACACCCCGGCGTCCAGGAGCGCCCGCACGGCGGGTCGGACGCCGGCCGCGTCGGCGTCGCCGAGCTGCTCGAGCACCCCGTCGAGCGGGACGTCGAGGTGCGCGAGGCACGCCGGCGTGTGCCCGAGCGCCGCGTCGCTGATGTCGACCATCTGCCGGCGGGTGGGCCGGCCGCGGCCCTCCCAGACGCCGTCGAGGTCGCGGCCCTCGGCGATCAGGGTCCGCAGGAGCTGCAGGGACGCTCCCCGCGCCCGCGCCCGCTGGACCTGCCGCAGCCGCTCGACGTGCTCCTCGGTGTACACCGAGGTCCGCCCGGCCCGCCGCGGTGGCTGGAGGAGTCCCCGTGTCTGGTAGGCCCGCACGTTCCGTGTCGTCATGCCCACCGCGCCTGCCAGCTCCTCGAGCGTCAGGCGCTGCTCGTCCGTCATCACTGCAGTCCCCGTGTCTGCGGCCCTGACCGGCCGCCTTGGCCCGCCGCCTCATGATCCGGCGGCCGGGGTCGAAGACTAGCGCCTGCCGGGGCATGCTGCGGATCAGGTGGTGCCGGCCTCGTCGTCGCGTCGCGCGGCTGCCACGCTGGGCCCGTGCTCCGCGAGTTCCCGCTGCCGGATCCGGCGTCCGACCGCCTCGCGCCGGACGGCCGGCCCCGGGAGCCGGCCCCGCCCGTCCGGGACGCCGCGACCGTGATGCTCGTCCGGGACGGCGCCGACGGCGTCGAGGTGTTCGCGTTCCGGCGGGTGCCGAGGATGGCGTTCGCGCCCGGCATGCTCGTCTTCCCCGGCGGGTCCGTCGACCCGGGCGACGCCGGGACGCCGTTCGTCGGCGAGCCGGCCGAGGACGCGGCGGCCGTCGCCGCTGCGGTGCGGGAGACCTTCGAGGAGTGCGGCGCGCTGCTCGCGGTGGACGACTCCGGGGCCGCACCGGACGCCGCTACGCTCGCCTCCCCGCCCTGGGAGGAGCGGCGGATCCGGCTGGCCGCCGGGGAGCTCGCGCTGTCCGACGTGCTCCTCGACGCCGGTCTGGCGGTCCGTGCCGGCGACATGCACCCGTGGGCGCGCTGGGTGACCCCGCCGTTCGAGCGGCGTCGCTTCGACACCCGGTTCTACGTCGCGGCGCTGCCGCCCGCACAGGAGGCGCGCGACCTCGGCGGCGAGGGCGAGCGCGCGGCGTGGCTGCGCCCGGCGGCGGCCGTCGCCGAGCACGCCGCCGGGAGGCTGCCGATGCTGCCGCCCACGCTGGTGTGCCTCGAGGAGCTCGCCGGCGCGCCGGACGTCGCCGCCCTGCTCGCGACGCCGCGGACGCCGCGCCCCGTCTCGCCGTGGGTCGCCCGGGACGGCGCCGGCGGCCTCGTGCTGCGCATCGACCTCGACGGCCGCGGCGGCGGGGAGCCGCAGCCGTGACGGGCTGGGCCGGCGGGGACGTCACGCCCGTCGCCTCCTGCATGCTCGCTCCCAATCCCGGGCCGATGACCCTGGACGGCACGAACACGTGGGTGCTGTCCGCGCCCGGCGCCGCCCGCGCCGTCGTCGTCGACCCCGGTCCGGACGACCCCGCGCACCTGCGCGCCGTCCTCACCGCGGTCGAGGCCCGGGGCGCCCGGGTCGGCGTCGTGCTCCTCACGCACGGCCACCTGGACCACAGCGAGGCGGCGCGGTCCTTCGCGCAGGCCGCCGGCGGGGTCGCCGTCCGCGCCCTGGACCCGGCCCACCGGCTCGGCGAGGAGGGGCTCGGCGGCGGCGACGTCGTCGAGGTCGACGGGCTCGCCGTCGAGGTCGTGGCGACGCCCGGGCACACCGGCGACTCGCTGTCCTTCGTCCTCCCCGCGTCCGGGGCGTTGCTCACCGGCGACACGGTGCTGGGCCGCGGCACGACGGTAGTGGCGTACCCGGACGGGCGGCTCGCCGACTACCTGGACTCGCTGGCCCGCCTAGAGGAGCTCGTCGAGGAGCGCGGCCTGGTCGACCTGCTGCCCGGTCACGGGCCGGCGCTGCGCCACCCGCTGGACGTCGTCCGCTCTTACCGCCGGCATCGGGACGAGCGCCTGGACCAGGTGAGGGCCGCCGTGGCGGCGGGCGCGCGCACGCCTCGGGACGTCGTGGAGCGGGTCTACGCCGACGTGCCCCGCGAGGTGTGGCCGGCAGCCGAGCTGAGCGTCCGCGCGCAGCTGGAGTACCTCCAGAACCCGCGCTGATCGGCGGGAGGGGCTCAGCGGGCGCGCTTGCGGAGGCGGTCGATGTCGAGCAGGACGACGGCGCGGGCCTCGAGCCGCAGCCAGCCGCGGGAGGCGAAGTCGGCGAGCGCCTTGTTGACCGTCTCGCGGGAGGCCCCGACGAGCTGGGCGAGCTCCTCCTGCGTGAGGTCGTGGGCGACCCGCAACCCGTCGTCCGTCGGCCGCCCGAACCGCTCGGAGAGGTCGAGCAGGGCCTTGGCGACCCGGCCGGGCACGTCGGAGAAGACGAGGTCCGCGAGCGCCTCGTTGGTGCGGCGCAGCCTCCGGGCGAGCGCCCGGAGTAGGTGCCGGGCCACCTCGGGGCGGCCGCGCAGCCAGGCGTCGAGGTCGTCGCTGCCCATCCCGACGAGCACGCTGTCGGCGACCGCCGTCCCGGTGGCGTTGCGGGGGCCGGGGTCGAAGAGCGACAGCTCGCCGAACATCTCGCCCGGCCCGAGCACCGCGAGCAGGTTCTCCCGGCCGTCGCCGGACGCCCGGCCGAGCTTGATCTTGCCCTCGACGATGACGTAGAGCCGGTCGCCCGGGTCACCCTCGTGGAACAGGACGTGTCCCCGCGGGATCTCGGTCCGCGTCATGGAGGCGCGAAGTGCCGCAGATGCCTCGTCGTCGAGCGCAGTGAACAGAGGCGCCTGACGGACGACGTCCTCGTCCACCTGATCCTCCCCAACAGCGTGACGTCGCCGGGGCAGCGACGTTCCGTGAGGCATCCTGCCTCACCGGACACGCAGTCTGCCCTACACCGCGGATCAAGCACAGTCCAGGGCACCATCCG
>DASQJO010000530.1:0-9809 GCA_035630955.1 Kineosporiaceae bacterium | reverse complement strand
AACTCCCAACGGCACGAGCGCCTTCTGAGGCTTATCCTGAGAGACCCTGATCCGCATCGCGGCGATGGCCGGGTGACGCCAGGAGCGTCGCCCGGCCACCGCCGCCTCAGCTCCCCCCTTGGTCCACAGACGCACCTGGGGAGGTCCCGTGCGATCGCTCACGTTTCCGGGAACCTACGAGGACGACCGCGGCGTGGAGCCGCTCGAGTGGCGGATCAGCCCGACCTGGCCAGTCGGCTGGGCGCCGCAATACGCCGTCAGCACTGTCATCCGCGGCGTGCGCGTTCGCGGCGGCGACTTCGACACCCTGCTGCCGCGCGTCCGCGGCGAGGGGGACGGCCTGCTCCGCTGGGACCGCCTGGGACTCGTCGAGTGCGTCCTGGCCGGCGACATCCCGATCACCGTCGAGTCCGGCGGCGTCGCGCGGCCCGTCGTGCTGCGGTTCACCCTGGACCTGCGCCGGTCGTCACGGGCGGACCCCCGCACCGGGATCCTGCGGCTGACCTGCGTGCTGGACGGCGTCGAGACGACGGTCACCGACGACTGGTTCGAGGACGGGCTCGTCGCCCTCGAGACGGTCCTGCCCGGCGGGCACCGCATCATGGCGTGCCTGACGTGCGAGTACGCCGACCACTCCCCTACCGGCCATGGGCTCACCGGCATGCGCTGCCGACGGGACGCCGACGTCGCCGGCGTCCGGGGCGTGACCGAGGAGGTGCTGGAGACCTACCTGTGCACGTCGTTCCGGCGCAGGCTCACGGCGGCGTGACTCCCCCGCCCTCGCGGGCCAGCGCGACCAGGCGGGACGTCGCCCGCCGGTACTTCTTGCGGTACCCGCCGGCCAGCATCTCCTCCGAGAACAGCCGGTCGAGCGGCTCGCCCGACGCGAGCACCGGGATCTCCCGGTCGTAGAGCCGGTCGACGAGCACGACCAGGCGCAGCGCGACCGCCTGGTCGTCGAGGCCGTGGACGCCGGTGAGGCCGACGGCGCGCACGCCGTCGAGCAGCGCGCCGTAGCGGCTGGGGTGCACGGACGCCAGGTGCGCGAGCAGCGCGTCGAAGTCGTCGAGGGTCGTCCCCGGACGCCGGGCGGCCTGGGCGACCGCGTCCGGCGTCAGCGGCGGCGGCGCCTCGGGGAGCCCGCGGTGCCGGTAGTCCTCGCCCTCGATCCGGACGACGTCGAAGTGCGTCGCCAGCCCCTGGATCTCGCGGCGGAAGTCGTCCGCGGCGAACCGTCCCTCGCCGAGCGCGTCCGGCAGCGTGTTCGACGTCGCGGCGAGCCGGACGCCGGCGTCGACCAGCTCCCGGAGCAGCCGCGACATGAGCATGGTGTCGCCGGCGTCGTCGAGCTCGAACTCGTCCACGCAGACCAGCCGGAACCGCTGCAGCCCCTCGACGGCGCCGCGGAACCCGAGCGCCCCGACCAGGTTGGTGTACTCCACGAACGTGCCGAACGCGGCCGGTCCGGGGACGGCGTGCCACAGCGAGGCCAGCAGGTGCGTCTTGCCGACGCCGAACCCGCCGTCCAGGTAGACGCCCGCGGGGCCGGCCGGCGCGCGGCGACCGAACAGCCCGCCGGCTCCGAACAGGCCACGGGGGGAGCGGGGCTCGCCGTCGGCGGCGAAGGCCTCGAGCCGGTGCACGGCCTCGGCCTGGGTCGGCTGCGCCGGGTCGGGCCGGTAGGTCGAGAACCGCTCGCGCGCGAAGCGGGGCGGCGGGGCCAGCTCGGCCAGCAGCCGATCGGCGGGCACCTGCGGGCGGCGGTCGACGATGCGCGCGGGAGCCGCCGCCGTCGTCCCGCCGTCCACGGCAGCAGGGTAGGTGCGGCCCGGGACGAGCGTCGGGCGGGTGCGTGGGAGGATCGAGGCGAGGGTCGAGCAGGCGAGCGTGAGGAGGTCGACCGTGGCGGGGTCCGACGATCTGCCGGAGTCGATGGCTGGCATCGTCGAGGACTTCCAGGCGATGTCCGAGCGCGACCGGCTCCAGCTGCTCCTCGACTTCAGCCGGGAGCTCCCGCCGCTGCCGCCGGAGCTCGAGGCGCACCGGGACGCGATGGAGCCGGTTCCCGAGTGCCAGTCGCCGGTGTTCCTGCGCGTGGACGTCGACCCCGACTCCCGCGTGCACCTGTGGTTCGACGCGCCCCGGGAGGCGCCGACGACGCGCGGGTTCGCGAGCATCCTGCGCGAGGGCCTCGACGGTCTGACCGCGCCCGAGGTGCTCGCGGTCCCGGACGACGTCCCGGACCGGCTCGGCATCGGCAGTGCCGTGAGCCCCCTGCGGCTGCGCGGCATGGCCGGGATGCTCGCCCGGATCAAGCGGCAGGTCCGCGAGAAGCAGGTCCTGGTCCCCGACCGGTGAGCGAGCTGCGCCTCCTGCTCCCCGGCCCCGCGGTCGTCGGCGACCTGACCGGCGACCGCGCCGACGCCCTCCA
Source organism: Kineosporiaceae bacterium (assembly GCA_035630955.1). Lineage (GTDB taxonomy): Bacteria > Actinomycetota > Actinomycetes > Actinomycetales > Kineosporiaceae > DATKNA01. Next base: position 7,378 of record DASQJO010000530.1, on the reverse strand, counting down.
GGCCCTCGCCGACCTCTACGCCTACCCCGATCCGCTGCCGGCGCGCGGATGGGTACGCGCGAACATGGTCGCGACGCTCGACGGCGCCGCGGGCGACGCGACCGGATCGAGCGCGGGCATCAGCGCGCCGGCGGACCAGACCCTGCTCGGCGTCCTGCGCGCGCTCGCGGACGTGCTCGTCGTCGCAGCCGGCACCGCGCGCGCCGAGGGGTACCGCCCTCTCGCCGCCCGTGCCGCCTTCGCGGAGCGCCGCCACGACGCCGGCCAGCGCCCGGCGGCCCAGGTCGCCGTCGTCACCCGCTCCGGCGAGCTCGACGCGCTCCCCGACCTGGTCGCGCCGGACGCCGGGACGCTCGTCGTCACCTGCGCCAGCGCCCCGCTCGCGCGGATGCGCGAGCGCGTGGGCGCCGACAACGTCGTCGTCGCCGGGGACGACGACGTCGACCCCGCCCGCGCGGTCGCGGAGCTGGCGGAACGCGGCCTGCGCCGGGTCCTGCTCGAGGGCGGGCCGACGCTGCTCGGCCGGGTCGCCGCGGCCGGTTGCCTCGACGAGCTCTGCCTCACCTGGTCCCCCCTCCTCGTCGCCGGCGGCGCCGCGCGGATCGCCCACGGCCCGCCGGCGTCCTTGCGTCTGCGCGCCGCGCACCTGGTCGCGTACGAGGACCTCCTCTTCGGCCGCTGGCTCGTCGTCGACGCCCGGAGCTAGGCGCCGTTTTCGCGGAACGCCACCTCGTGGGTGAGGATGGGCGGCTGACGCTGGGTCGCCTCGGTCACGAGCGCCGGCGGCGCGGGCACGAGAGAGGACAGCGGCGGCCCATGCGGATCCTTCACGTCACCGACGCGTACCTGCCGAAGAGCGGCGGCATCGAGGTCCAGGTCGGCGACCTCACCCGCCGCCAGCTCGCGGCCGGCCACGACGTGAGCGTCCTCACCAGCGCGCCTGACGCCGCCGGACGCCGCCCCCGGGCGGGCCGCGGCCTGCCCGAACCGGTCGCCGACGACGCCGGCGTGACCGAGCTGCGCGTGGGGCTGCCCTGGCAGGCGCTGCCCGCGGCGATCCGTCAGGTCCACGCGATCCTGCGGCGGGAGCGGCCGGACGTCGTCCACGTCCACCTGTCCGTCTGGTCGCCGCTGTCGATCCTCGCGATCAAGGCGGCGGTGCGGCAGGGACTGCCTGTGGCCGTGACCCTGCACTCGTTGTGGTGGTACGCGACCCCGCTCTACGGGGGCGGGCACGTGCTCCTGCGCTGGGGCCGCTGGCCGGTGGCGTGGACGGCCGTCAGTGAGCTCGCGGCCAGGCCGCTGCACACCTTCGTCGGGCCGGACGGCGAGATCTCCGTGCTGCCCAACGGGATCGAACCGTACGACTGGACCGTCGACCCGCTCCCCCGCGACGACCGCGAGGTCGTGGTCGTCAGCGTGTTGCGGCTCGCCGCGCGCAAGCGCCCCGTGCCGCTGCTGCGCATCGTCCGGCGGGCGCGGCGGATGCTGCCGGACGGCGTCCGGCTCAAGGTCGTGCTCGTCGGCGAGGGGCCGCTGCGATCGCGCCTCGAGCGGCTCGTCCGGCGGTTCGGGCTGCAGGACTGCGTCGAGCTCGCCGGGCGGATGGACCGGGCCGGCATCCGCGAGCTCTACCGGCGAGCCGACGTCTACGTCGCGCCGGCCACGATGGAGTCGTTCGGCATCGCCGCGCTGGAGGCCCGGTGCTCCGGCGTCCCCGTGCTCGCGCGGCGCCGGACCGGCATCGCGGACTTCGTCGAGGACGGCGTCCACGGCCGGCTCGCCCGCAACGACCGGGAGCTCGCGAGAGCGCTGGCGGAGGTGGCCGCCTCGCCGCAGCTGCGCGGGCGGATGACGGACCACAACCGGGCGCACGTGCCGGAGACCGGGTGGGACGACGTCCTGCAGCGCTGCGACCTCGCCTACAAGGTGGCGGCCGAGCTCGCCCCACCCGTGCGTCAATAGGACTTGACGACTGTCGTTGCGTCAATCATCATTGACGCATGAGCGATGCGGCGGATCTCGTCACGACGGCCAGCGGCACCGACGTCCGCGCCGGTCTCCAGGCGGCCCGGGCGCTGCGGCGCCTGGCCGAGACCCTCGAGGCGGCGCAGGTGGAGAACGCGCGCCGGCAGGACTGGTCGTGGACCGAGATCGCCGCGGTGCTCGAGGTCAGCAAGCAGGCGGTGCACCAGCGCTACGCACGCCGCCTGCCCCCCACCGAGGCCACCGGGTCCCGACAGGAGTCGTGATGTTCGAACGGTTCACCGACCAGGCCCGCAACGTGATCGTCCACGCCCAGGAGGAGTCCCGCCGGCTCGGGCACTCCTTCATCGGCACCGAGCATCTCCTGCTCGCGCTGCTCGACCCGTCCGCCGGTGCCACCACCCGCCTCCTCGCGGAGGCCGGCGTCGATCCGGGAGCCGTCCGGGACGCCGTGCAGCGCCAGCAGGCACAGCCCCGGACGGTGCTCACCGCCGAGGACGCCGAGGCGCTGAGGTCGATCGGCATCGACCTGGAGCGCGTGCTCGACCGCCTCGAGGAGACCCTCGGCGCAGCCGCGCTCACGCCCTGCCCCCCGCCGCGGCGCGGCCTGTTCCGACGCCGTCGGCCGTCCGGGGGCAGGACCGGCTTCACGGCGCGCTCGAAGAAGGTCCTCGAGCTGTCCCTGCGCGAGGCCCTCGCCCTGAAGAGCGGGCACATCGGCAGCGAGCACATCCTGCTCGGGCTGATCCGCGAGGGCGAGGGGGTCGCCGCCGTCGTGCTCACCCAGCAGGGCGTCGACCTGGCGGCGCTGCGCGCCGCGACCCTGCGCGCCCTGAACCGGGCCGCCTGACCCGCCCGAGCCCTCAGAGCTCGAGCAGGAACCTCGCGACCGCGCTGTCCCAGGCTTCCGGGTCGACGTTCCACTCCTTGGTGTGGCGGGCACCCTGGCTCGGGACGTAGGTGACGACGTCCGGCCGGGCCAGCGCCAGCCGCCGGGAGGGCTCGGCGGGCACGAACTCGTCGTCGTCGCTGTGCAGGATCAGCAGCGGGACCTGCAGCTCGGCGGCCCGGGTCACCCAGTCCATGCGGTCCAGCGAGAGCGGCTCGTCGACGCCGAGCAGCTGCCGCGCCGACCGGTGCTGGAGCACGACCTGGGCGAGCCGGCCCACCGGCTCCGGCAGGCGGTTGATCCGGGCGTGGTGGTCGAGCACGTGACGCCAGTCGAGCACCGGCGCGTCGAGGACGACGGCGCGGACCCGGTCGGCCAACCACGAGCGGGTGACGACCTGCAGCACGATCGCGCCGCCCATCGACCAGCCGACGAGCACCACCTCGGCGGCCCCGCGTTCCGCGGCGACCAGCAGCGCGGCCTCGACGTCCAGCCACTCGGCGTCGCCCAGGTGGTAGCGCCCGCCGCGACTGCGCGGAGCGCCGGGGTCGTTCCGGTAGCTGACGACCAGCGCGGGGAAGCCGAGCCGGTGCAGCACGGGCAGCGCGCGCAGGCACTCCTCGCGAGTGGCGCCCCGGCCGTGCACGAGGATCGCCCACGCGTCGCGGGCGGGGACGCCGGGCGCCGGCGGGACGAACCACGCCGGCATGTCGCCCAGGTCCGTCGGGACCGCGACCTCCTCGAACGGCAGGCCGAGCGCCGCCGGGGTGCCGGCGTAGTAGTACTGGTTCCAGCGGGCGGCCCCCTCGCGGAGCCGTCCGCCGTCGACGCCGAGCAGGCGACGGGTGACGGTGCGGGCCTCCTCGTCGTGGTCGATGACCGCACCGACCCGCGCGTGGCCGCTCCCGCCGTCGAGCCACAGCCCATAACGCCCCGCCGCCGTCGTCTCCGGCGTCGCCCGCAGCGTCACCGTGCCCGCGCCGACGGCGAGGACCTCCACGTCGTCGGGTTTCTCCGCGTCCGGGGTGACGACCTTGCGCGCGTAGTACGTCGCGAGCGCCGAGACCCCGGCACCCGCGGCCACGGCGAGCGAGGCACCGACGACGGCGCCCCGCAGGGCCGCGGTCCGGTTGGAGGAGGGCATGCAGCGATTGTGCCGATCCTGGCCCGCCCCTGCCCGGCCGGTCGCCGATCCCGCCTCTCGCTAGGGTGGTCGTCGACGAGCTCGACGATCAACAGCGATCACCAGCGATCACCAGGAGAGGAGCCGACGGTGGCCCAGCACCTCGTCGTCCTGACGGAACGGGCGCTCTCGGCCGCCGACGCCGAACGGCTGGTGGCCCTGCACGACCCCGAGAGCCCGACCTTCCGGGTGCTCGTGCCGGCAGGCGGCCGGCGGAACGTCCTCGTCGACGTGCTCGACCACCTCAGCCTGCTCGAGTTCCGCGAGGCGGTCGAGGCGGTCGGCGAGCGGGACGAGCACGTGGAGGAGACGAGGAGGCAGGCGCAGGCGGACGTGGACGCCTCCGTGGCCCAGCTACGGGCGCTGGACGTCGAGGCCGGCGGCGAGGTCGTCGACGGCGGCGACCCGATCGCCGCGCTGGCCCAGGCCGTGCAGGAGGGCGCCGACGAGGTGGTCGTCGTCACGAGCCCGCACGCCGTCGAGGACACCCTGCACCGGGACTGGGCGTCGGTCGCGCGGGAGCGGCTGGGCGTCCCCGTGCTGCACGTCTACGCCGACTCCAGCTGGGTGGGCTAGCTCCCCGCGGGCCGCTTCTGCAGGCCGCCCCACACCGACACGAACAGCAGGAACGACGCGACGAGCGAGAGCCACAGCAGCAGCGGCGGCGAGGCCGGGTAGTTGAGCGTCGCGAGCCCGAGCCAGATCGCCAGGACGGCCACGACGATGAGCCCGCCACGGCTGTCGGCGACGGCGCCTGCGCGCACCTTGGCCTCGGCGTCCTGCCGCTTGGCCTGCTGGTGCAGCGAGCGCGTCTCGGCCTCGGTCTGGGACTCCGGCACCTCGACGGCGGCCTGCGCCGCGAGACGGTCACGCAGGGGCTGCACGACGCCGGGCTGGTTGGCCGTGCTGAGCCGCTGCCGCGCCTCCTGCCGCTCCTCCCACTCCTTGACGGACTCGCGCTCGGCGAGGATCGTCGCCTCCTTCTCGCGCTGGTACTCGCCGATGTCGACCGGCCCCTGGGCGCACAGGATGAGCGCGGCGAGGAAGGCGGGGATGCGCAGCATGCCGGGCGCGCCGACCGCGGCGAGGTTGACGGCGCCGAGCGCGACGCCGAGCCCCACGGACACGACGAGCTTCGTCCACGCGCCGACGTCGCGGAGCGCCCAGTCCGTGAGGACCGGGCGGTCGTCCGATTCGGCGTCCACCACCGGCTGGCCGGGCCCGAGCATCGACACCATGTGACCAGGGTAGCGAGAAGTTCGCGCTCCGAAACCTCCTGATGACCATTGCTCCCGGCGCGTCGGGAACGTGCGCTCACGCCCCGTGGTTGACGAGGACATGAACACCGATGTCACCCGTTACCCGGTCACCCTGGATGACGCCGAGTGGCGCCGGCGGCTGACGCCGGAGGAGTACGCCGTCCTCCGCAAGGCCGCCACCGAGCGCGCCTTCACCGGCGAGTACTGGGACGACCACACCGAAGGCGTCTACCAGTGCCGCGCGTGCGGCGCCGAGCTGTTCCGCAGCGACGAGAAGTTCGACAGCCACTGCGGCTGGCCCTCGTTCTTCGCGCCCCTCGCGCAGGATCGCGTGGAGTACGTCCAGGACCGCTCGCTCGGCATGGTGCGCACCGAGGTGCGATGCGCCACCTGCGGCTCCCACCTCGGCCACCTCTTCGAGGGCGAGGGCTACGACACTCCGACCGACCAGCGCTTCTGCATCAACTCCATCAGCCTGACCCGCGTCCCCAAGGGGAGCTGACCACCACCTCCCTCGGCGACTTCTGGGCCCTGAGCGTGATCATCGTTCTGGAATGATCACGATCGGGGCCCAGACGCCGTTCCGAAGGGGTCTCAGGGGAGGGTCGTGACGAGCTCGGCCAGTGGCAGGCGTGTGCCGGTGTAGAACGGCACCTCCTCGCGGACGTGGAGCCGCGCGTCCGTCGCCCGCAGCTCGCGCATGAGGTCGACGATGCGGTGCAGGTCGTCGGCCTCGAACGCGAGGATCCACTCGTAGTCGCCGAGCGCGAAGGCGCTCACCGTGTTCGCCCGGACGTCGGGGAACGTCCGCGCCGCCATGCCGTGCTCGTGCAGCATCCGGCGGCGGTCCTCGTCCGGGAGCAGGTACCACTCGTACGAGCGCACGAACGGGTACACGCACAGGTACCCGCGCGCCTCCTCGCCCGCCATGAACGCCGGCACGTGCCCCTTGTTAAACTCCGCGGGCCGGTGCACTGCGACCACCGACCAGACCGGACGCAGCCGACGACCGAGCGCCGTGCGCCGCAGCTCGTGGTAGGCCTGCTGCACGGTCTCGACCTCGGGGGCGTGCCACCAGACCAGGAGGTCCGCGTCCGCGCGCAGACCGGCGACGTCGTACCAGCCGCGGACCTCCAGGCCCTTCGGCGCCAGACCCGCGACGACCTGGTCCACCTCGGCGGCGAGCGCGGAACGGTCCTCCGGCAGTGGCGCGTCCGAGGCGAAGACGGACCACATGGTGTACCGGATCGTCTCGTTGATGTGCCGCGCCGAGGGCCGGCTGCGCTGCTCACCGTCGGTCATGAGGTCATTGTCCCCCGGACCTCCCGACGGCCGCAGGTCGCCCCGGCGCGGTGATCTGCTGCAGGACGCGCCGCGCCGCGGTCCCCGCCACCCCGACACAGGCCGGGATCCCGACGCCCGCGACGGCGGCGCCGCAGACCGCGAGCCCGGGGACGGCCGCGACGGCCGCCTCCACCCGCTCCATCGCCTCGGCGTGCCCGACGGCCGGCTGCGGCAGCGCACCGCCCCAGCGCATCACGCGCGTCGCGACCGGCCGCAGCTCACGACCGAGCAGCCCGCGGAGATCGGTGAGCGCGAGCGCGGCGAGGTCCGCGTCGTCCCGCTGCAGCACCGCCTGCTCCCCCGCCCGCCCCAGCGAGGCGCGGACGACGACGTGCCGGGCGTCCAGCGCGTCGACCCACGCCCACTTGGACGAGGAGAACGTCGCCGCCTTCACCGGCCGCCCCTCGACCGGCGGCACGAGGATCCCCGAGCCCTGCAGGCCCGTAACGGCCTCCCGCGGGACGAGCGCGGCGACCAGCGCGACGCTCGCGGTCTCCACCCGGGCGAGTTCGGCTGCGGCGAGCGGCGCCGCGTCCCGCAGCAGCCGCGCCGCGGGAGCCGGCGGTACCGCGAGCACGACGGCGTCCGCCCTCAGCTCCTCCGGCGCGGGCACCGGACCGGTGACGAGCCGCCAGCCCTCCGGCGTCCGCTCCAGGGCGCGCACGGTGACGCCCGTCCGGATCTCCACCCCGAGCGCGGTCAGCCGGGAGGCGAGCA
>DASQJO010000529.1:0-5607 GCA_035630955.1 Kineosporiaceae bacterium | reverse complement strand
CCCGCGTTCGACGAGTACGCCGCGACCGGCGACTGGGCCGCCGCGATCCGGGCGGCGATCGGCGAGGAGCCGCCGGCGGGACTGGTGTGGGTCCGAATCGCGGCGGACGGCGGGCTCGACGTCCGCACCGGACCCGCGCGGATCGTGCTCAGCGGCGGCGTCACCGAGATCGAGGTCGTCGTCGACTCCGCCGCCGACCGGGAGGCCGTCGTCCGCGTCGCCGGTTCCGACCTCACGGTGCCGCCGGGCGGTGCGGAGTTCGTCGTGCTCGAGGTGAGGTCCGACTCCGTGTCCGTCGTCTGCGGGGAGCAGCGTCGGGACGTGACCGGCGTGGTCGTGCCCGCGCCCGCCGCCGAGCTGCTGCTGACCAGCCCCGACGGAGCCCGCTGGTCGGTGCGCGACCACACCGGCGGGGCGTGGTTCCCGCCCGGCGTGCCGCAGAAGTGGGACGCCGCGGACAGGCCCTTCTTCCACACCGACCCCGGCACCACGGCCGTCGCCGTGCCGGCCGTGCCCCTGGCGGTGGTGGCGGCCCGCGGGCTGGAGTTCGAGCGTCGGGAGGTCGCGGTCGAGCCGGTCGCGGGCGGGCAGGTGAGCGTGGACTACGCACCGGTCAGGCGCTTCGACCCCGCGGCGTCCGGATGGTTCGGCGGCGACCTGCACGTGCACCTGAACTACAGCGGGGACCACGTGCTGTCCCCGGCCGCTGCGGCGCGGATGCAGCGGGGCGAGGCCCTGCACCTGCTGCACCTGACGGCGGGGAACTTCGGCGGGGCGCTGGTCTACGACCGCGAGCTGCTCGAGACGACCGCCGGCGACGACCTGTGGTGCTCGGACGCCATGATCGGCAGGGCCGGGCTCGAGTTCCGCAACGACCTGCTCGGACACGTCCACGGACTCGGGCTGACGGGCGTGCCGGGAGTCCTGCACACCGGGCACGAGGGCACCTCGCACCCGTGGGACTGGCCCCCCAACGCCGCCGCGTGCGCACGGATGCGGGAGCTCGACGCCGTCACCACCTATGCGCACCCGGTCTTCGCGCCGGGCGACGAGCCGGACGACGAGCCGGACGACCTGTTCCGCCCCTGGCGGATGGTCGAGGCACGCGAGCTGGTCGCGGACGCCGCCCTCGGTCTGGTCGACGCGATCGAGCTCGCGTCGTGCTTCGACGACCGCGGGGCCGTCGTCCTCTACCACCACCTGCTGTCCTGCGGCCTGCGCCTGGCCGCCACCGCAGGGACCGACACCTTCCTGTCCTTCGCACACGGACCGGCAACGGCCTCCGGCCCGCCCGGCTGGTGCCGCGTCTACGCCCAGCTGCGGGGCGCGACCCTGTCGGTGGAGCGCTTCGCGTCCGCCGTCCGCGCCGGACGGACGACGGTGACCAACGGTCCGTGGCTGGAACTGGACGTCGGCGGTCGCGGGCCGGGCGACGTCGTGGAGCTCGCCGCCGGCGATCGGCTGCGCGTCCGGGCGCGGGTGACCGGATCCGGTGTCGACCGGCTCGTGCTGCACGGCCCGGACGGCGAGCTCGCGGCGACGGCCTCGAGCACCCTGGAGCACGAGGTGGTCGCCGGGGACGGGGGTCTGTGGATCGCGGCGGCCGCGTACGGCGGGCGGGAGGACCCCTACACCGTCGGCGCTCCCGTCTTCGCGCACACGTCGCCCGTGCACGTGGAGGTGGGCGGGCGGCGGGTGGCGCGGGCCGCGTCGGCCCGCTGGTGCCTGCGGATGCTCGACGGGGTGCAGCAGCTGGCGGCCGAGCAGGGCAGGTTCGACCCGGAGCACCGCGAGCGCCAGCTCGGCGACCTGACCGCGGTGCTCGACCGGGCGCGCGAGTTCTACGACGAGGTGCTGCGAACGGCTCGCTGACCGACGACCACCAGAAACCCGGCCCCCGCTCCGACGGGTCCGCACCGTGTCGACCGCACTCTCCCCGATGCGACGTTGGCACGGCAGGTCCGTCGGAGAGGGGAGCCGGTGTGGACACCGTCATCACCACGGAACAACTGGTCAAGCGCTTCGGCTCGCGCACCGCCGTGCACGGGCTGGACCTCGAGGTCCGCCGGGGGGAGGTGTTCGGGGTCATCGGCCCCAACGGTGCGGGGAAGACGACGACGATGCGCATGCTGCTCGACATCGTCCGGCCCACATCGGGCTCGGCCACCGTCCTGGGCAGGAACCCCAGGACCGGCGGGGCCGGGCTGCGCCGCCGGATCGGCTTCCTGCCCGGAGAGCTGCTCCTCGAGGGGCGCGCCAACGCCGGCGAGCTGCTGAGCCACTACGCCCGGATCTCCGGGCCGGTTCCGCCGCGGCGCATCCCGGAGCTGGCCGAGCGGCTCGGTCTCGACCTGAGCCGGCAGATCAGGGGGCTCTCCAAGGGCAACAAGCAGAAGCTCGGACTCATCCAGGCGTTCATGCACCAGCCCGAGCTGCTGGTGCTCGACGAGCCCACGAGCGGGCTCGACCCGCTCGTGCAGCAGGAGTTCCTCGCGATGGTGCGCGAGGCCGCGCGGGCCGGGCAGACCGTCTTCCTGTCCTCGCACGTGCTCTCCGAGGTCGAGCACGTCGCCGACCGGGTCGCGATCCTGCGCGAGGGCCGGCTGCTCAGCGTCTCCGACGTCCCGTCGCTGCGAGCCGGAGCCGGCCACCACGTGCGCGCCGTCCTCGCCGACGCCGACGTCGCCGGTGTCCGCGCCCTGCTGGAAGCCGTGCCCGGGCTGCGGGACCTCGCCGTTCACGCCGACGGCGGCGGCGCGACGGTCACCGCGACCGTCGACGGTGCCGTCGACCCGCTGGTGAAGTCGCTGGCGCGATGCACGGTGACCGGCCTCGTCGTCGCCGAACCCGACCTGGAGGAGGCCGTGCTCTCGCTCTACGGGCCCTCCACGCCAACCGCGCCGCTGCCGCTGGGCCAGCAGCGCTCCGCCGCCGATCGCCCTCTCACCACGACGGGAGCCGACCGTGTTCGCTGACCGCTTCCCCCTGTTCGCCCGGAGCCTGTCGGACAGCAGGCGCGGCATCGTCGGATGGACGATCGCCGTCGCGGCGACCTCGCTCATGTACCTCGCGAGCTACCAGACCGTCGCGTCCGCGAAGACCTCCGGCATCAACAACCTCCCGGAGAGCGTCCGGGTCGCGTTCGACCTGCAGGACGTCACCAGCGGCGCCGGGTACGTGCAGTCCACGGTGCTGGGCATGCTCGCCCTCGTCCTGATCACCGTCGCCGCCGTCGCCGTCGGCAGCAAGGCGATCGCCGGCGACGAGGAGACCGGATCGCTGGAGCTGACCCTGGCGCACGGAGTGACCCGGCAGCAGGTGCTCCGCCAGCGGGCGGCCGCGCTCGTCGTCCAGGTCGGGTGGCTGGCGGCCGTCGTCGCGCTCGCGATCCTGGTCGTCACCGTGCCCGTGCACCTCGGGATCGACGCCGGGCAGGCCTTCGCCGGTGCGCTCGCCCTGGGGGCGCTCGCCCTCGTGAACGGCGCGGCCGCCCTGGCCGCCGGCGCCTTCACCGGACGCCGCGTGGTCGCGCTCGTGGCCGGCGTCGCCGTCGCCGTCCTCGGCTACCTGGCCAACACGATCGGCGCGGTCGTCGACGGGGTCCGGTGGCTCCAGACCGTGTCGCCGGTGCACTGGGCGTTCGCCGAGCGCCCGCTGACCAACGGGGTCGACCGGGGTGGCATCGGCCTGCTCCTGCTCGTCGCCGGACTGCTCGTCGCCGTCGGCGCCTGGCAGCTGAACCGCCGGGACATCGGCGTCTGAGCCCGTCCCGTCCGCAGAACCCCCTGCAGAGAGAAGGACAGTCATGTCCAGACGCACCCCCTTCATCGTGATCGGTGCCGTGCTCCTCGGCATCGCCTCTCTGGTGGTCGTCACCGGAGTCGTCCTGGCCGCCGTGTTCGGCTCCGGGAACGCGCTCGCGACGGGCCCGCACCCCCTCACCACGCCCACCCGTGCCCTGGTGTCCTCCGTGGCGGAGATCGACGGCCTCAGCCGGGCGCCGTCGGGGCTCGGGCAGGCCAGGATCGAGATCGATGCGACCGTGCGGTCCGGCGGCGCCGGTGCCTTCGTCGGCGTCGGCCGCGCCGAGGACGTCGACCGCTACCTCGCCGGTGCGGACGTCGACCTCGTCACGGACTTCGAGGTCTCGCCGTTCAGCCTGGACACGCAGCGCCAACCGGGCAGCGCCGTTCCGGCGGCGCCCGGCGACCAGTCCTTCTGGGTGGCGCGGGCCGAGGCGCGGTCGGGCACCGCTCGACTCTCCTGGCCGGTGCAGGACGGCGACTACCGCGTCGTCCTCATGAACGCGGACGGGAACGCGGGCGTCGACGTCGACGGCCGGTTCGCCGTGGTGCTCCCGTCCGCCTTCGGCATCAGCATGACGGTGCTCGCGACCGGCCTCGGGCTCGGTCTCGTCGGCCTCGTGCTGCTCACGCTGGGGCTCACCGCGCCGCGGCCGCCCCGTCCGCCCGCTCCCTGGGCCGGCCCCGTGCCCCCGCAGGTGCCCGCCCCGGCGCGTCCCCCCGTGTCCACACCCACCCCGCCCGCCGGCATTCCGACCGACGCGGCACACACCGATCCCGAGAGGAGCCAGTCATGATCATTTCGACGATGAACGACCTGCCGGGGTACGAGGTCAAGGAGGTGCTCGGCGAGGTCTTCGGTCTCACGGTGCGGTCGCGCCACGTCGGGTCCCAGCTGGGGGCGGGGCTGAAGTCCCTCGTCGGCGGGGAGCTGCGCGGGATGACCAAGGCCCTGCAGGAGAGCCGCCTCGAGGCGCAGCAGCGGCTGCAGGACGAGGCGGCGGCGCGCGGCGCCGACGCCATCCTCGCCATGCGGTTCGACGCCACCGAGATCGGCGGCGGCTGGCAGGAGATCTGCGCGTACGGCACCGCCGTCCGGATCGCCGGTCACGCCTGACGGCTACTCCGAGCGGGTGTCGAGGAGTGACCCCGCCGGATCATGGGCGTAGCGTGATCGGCGGCCAGGCCGCTCGAGGCCCCCGGTCCGGTCCGGACCGGGGGCCTCGGTCCGTCGTCGCGGCTGCTCCTCCGGTCAGGAATCGAGAAGCACGACCTTCTGCGCCCCGCCTAGGCTTTCCACGAGAACAAGCCGCGGCCCGTCGCCGGGTGTCACGAGAGGAAGCCGAAGAAATGTCGACGAAGAATGCGAAGGCGCAGTCCGAAGGATTCAGCGCGGAGGAGCGTGCCGCGATGAAGCAGCGCGCGGCGGAGCTGCGCGCCGAGGGCAAGAAGGGCGCCAAGAAGGCGGACGGCCTGGAGGCCGTCCTCGAGAGCATCGCGAAGATGGCGCCGCCGGATCGCGCGCTCGCCGAGCGCGTGCACGCGACGGTGACCGCCGCGGCGCCCGATCTTGCGCCGAAGACGTGGTACGGCATGCCGGCCTACGCGAACGAGGACGGCAAGGTCGTGCTCTTCTTCCAGGACGCGGGCAAGTTCAACTACCGCTACTCAACTCTGGGCTTCCAAGACCCGGCCAACCTCGACGACGGGGACCTGTGGCCGGTGTCGTACGCACTGCACAAATGGAGCCCTACGGTCGAGAAGAAGGTCTCCGAGCTGGTGAAGGCAGCGGTCTCCTGACCGC
>DASQJO010000528.1:0-4614 GCA_035630955.1 Kineosporiaceae bacterium | reverse complement strand
CGCAGCTCGAGCAGGTGGGCCCGGACGGCGTGCAGCCGGTGGTACCTGCGCAGGGCGGGGTCGTCGAGCAGCGGCTCGACCAGCAGCAGCCCGGCGTCCGGACCGCGGTGCATGGCGACGGCGACGGCGTGGTTGAGCGTGACGACCGGGCTCGGCGCCACCCGTTCGAGCATCACGTAGAGCTCGTCGATCTGCGCCCAGTCGGTGTGCTCGGCGTCCGGCGCCTCGGCGTGCACGGCGGCGATCGCGGCCTGCAGCTGGTACGGCCCGACGAGCCCCCGCGGGAGGGCGCTCTCCACCAGGGCGATCCCCTCCCGCACGGCACCGGCGTCCCACCGGCTCCGGTCCTGCTCGGCGAGGGGGACGAGGGCGCCGTCCGGCCCCGTGCGCGCGTCGCGCCGGGCGTCGGTGAGCAGCATCAGCGCGAGCAGCCCGGTGACCTCGCCTACGTCCGGCAGCCGCTCGTGGAGGTGCCGGCACAGCCGGACGGCCTCGGCGGTCAGGCTCACGTCGTGCGGCATCGGCCCGGTCGTGGGCGCGTGGCCCTCGGTGAAGATCAGGTACAGGACGTGCGCGACGCCGGCCACCCGCTCCGGCAGCTCGGCGGCGGTGACCGCGGTGAGGTCCGGACCGAGGGCGCGCAGCCGGGCCTTGGCGCGCGAGATGCGCTGCGCCATGGTCGCCTCGGGGACCAAGAACGCGCGCGCGATCTGCGTCGTCGTTAGCCCGCCGAGCGCGCGCAGCGTCAGCGCCACCCGGGCGGGCGGTGGCAGGGCCGGGTGGCAGCACAGCAGGAAGAGCAGGACGTCGTCGTCGATCCCGCTCGGCGGCTCCGGCGCCGGCGCCACGAGGCGGTCGACGGGGGTGAGGAGCGCATCGGTGCGCTCGCGGGCGGCGCGTGCGGTGTCGCTGCGATGCCGGTCGACGATCCTGCGCGAGGCCACCGTGAGCAGCCAGGCGGTCGGGTCGGCCGGGACGCCGTCAGCGGGCCACTGGCGCGCGGCCGCGAGGAGGGCCTCCTGGACGGCGTCCTCGGCGGCGTCGAAGTCGCCGTGGCGGCGCAGCAGCCCGGCGAGGACCTGCGGCGCCGCGCGGCGCCACAGGTCCTCCAGGCTCGTCGGCATCAGGCGTCCGGGCCGCCGGCCCACATCGCCGGCCGCAGCTCGACGGTGTCGCCGGGACCCGCGAACTGCCCCGCGATCTCCCGGGCGCGCTCCGGGGTCTCGCAGTCCAGCAGGAAGAAGCCGGCGAGCTGCTCCTTGGCCTCCGCGTACGGCCCGTCCGTCGTGTGCAGCCCGCGCTCGGCGGTCCAGGTGTAGATCGTGGACGTCTCCGGCGCCGCGAGCGCCTCGGCCGTCACGAGCTCGCCGGACTCCGAGATCTCCCGCAGCAGGGCGTCGAACTGGCGGCCCGACTCCTCGTGCCAGCTGTCCGGCATCGCGCGCCCCTCCGCGGTGTAGCGCGGCGTGGGGTGGCCCCACGGGTCCGGGTTGCTGTGGATCAGGATGACGTACTTCATGGCAAGCTCCTCCGTCCGTGGGCCGCCTCGGTGGCGTCCCGACGACCCTAGGTCGGAGCCGCCGGCGTGTTCTCGACAGTGCCGTCCTCCGCATCGGCTGCGAGGCTGGTGGGTGTGCGTGCCCTGACCGATCCCGACGAGCTGCGCTCCACGGCCGAGGCCACCCCGTGGCTGCGGTGGGGCGTCGACCTGGCCGGTGCGCGGGCATGGGTGGACGACGGCGGCGCCGTCGCCCTCGTGCGGACGCGGCGGGCCTACGGGACCTCCCTGGTCGCGGTCGGCGACCCCGTCGGGGCGGTCGGCCTCGCCGTCGGGCTGGCGCCCCGCCTCGAGGTCTCCTCGATCACGGTCCCCCGGACGGCGGTCGTGCCGGCGGGGGCGGTGTTCGGGCACGCGCCGCGCGGCGTGGACTGGGAGTGGATGTGGACGCCGGCCGCGCCGCCGGCCCTGCCCGGCGAGGAGCTCGTCGTCGAGCTGGACACGTCGACCGCTGCCGGGCGGGCGGAGCTGGCCGCCTTCCTCGCCGCGCACAGTCCCCGGCACAGCGCCGACCCGGACGACGACCGCGCGCGGGCCTGGCTCGGCGTCCGCTCTCCCGACGGAGGCCTGACCGCGTGCCTGGCCCTGTACGAGGCCGTGCCCGGCGTCGACCTCATGGCGTCGGTCGCCGTCGCACCCTCCGCGCGCGGGCAGGGGCTCGGTCTCGCGGTCGCGGCCGCCGCGACCCGGCGGTCACTGGTGGAACGCCCGCCGGTGGTCACCGTCGACCTGTACTCCGCCAACGCGGCCGCGCGGACGCTCTACGAGAAGCTCGGCTACCGCCTCGACCAGGAGTTCACGAGCTACCCCCTCGCCTGAGCAGGCACGTCTGTCCTGCGCTCAGGCGAGGCCTGCGCGGCGCAGGGCCTCGGCGAGGGCGCCGTCCGGCTCCGGCTCCGGACGCGGAGACCTCCCGCCCTTCCCGCCGCGCGGACCGCCCGCACGCCGGTCCTGGCCGCGCTCCCCCTCGCGAGGCGCGCGCGGACGGCGCTGCTCCCCGGCCGCCGGCACCTCGTCGTCCAGCCGCAGCGTGAGCGAGATCCGGTTCCGCGGGACGTCGACGGCGAGCACCTTCACGCGGACGACGTCCCCGGGCTTCACCACCTCGCGCGGATCCTTGACGAACGTCGTCGAGAGCGCCGAGACGTGCACGAGCCCGTCCTGGTGCACGCCGACGTCGACGAACGCGCCGAACGCCGCGACGTTCGTCACGACCCCTTCGAGCACCATGCCCGGCCGTAGGTCGGCGACCTTCTCCACGCCCTCGGCGAACGTGGCCGTCGCGAACCCCGGCCGGGGGTCGCGCCCCGGCTTCTCGAGCTCGGCGAGGTTGTCGCGGACCGTCGGGAGACCGAACCTCGCGTCCGTGAACCGCGTCGGGTCGACCTGGCCCAGTGCGCGGGCGTTCCCGAGCAAGGCCCGGACGTCGCCGGTCGTCCGCTCCACGATCCGGCGGACGACCTCGTACGACTCGGGATGCACTCCGGAGGCGTCGAGCGGGTCGTCGCCGTTGCGGATCCGCAGGAAGCCCGCGCACTGCTCGAACGCCTTCGCCCCCAGCCGCGGCACCTTGGTGAGCCCCGATCGCGAGCGGAACGGCCCGTTCGCGTCCCGGTACGCGACGATCGCCGCGGCCAGCCCCTCGCTGATCCCGGAGACGCGGCGCAGCAGCGGCACCGACGCCGTGTTGACGTCGACGCCGACGGCGTTCACGCAGTCCTCGACGACGGCGTCGAGGGACGTGGAGAGTTTCCCCTCGGTGAGGTCGTGCTGGTACTGCCCGACGCCGATCGACTTCGGGTCGATCTTCACGAGCTCGGCGAGCGGATCCTGCAGGCGGCGGGCGATCGAGACGGCGCCGCGCAGGGAGACGTCGAGATCGGGCAGCTCGCGCGAGGCGTACGCCGACGCCGAGTACACCGACGCCCCCGCCTCCGAGACGCTGACCGGTGTCACTCCCGGCACCGCCGTGGCGAGCTCCTTCGCGAGCGCGAACGTCTCGCGCGAGGCCGTCCCGTTGCCGACGGCGACGAGCTCGACCGCGTGCTGCCGCGCGAGCCGTCCCAGGGTCTCCAGGGACTGCGCCCACTTCCGGTGCGGCGCGTGCGGGTAGATCGTGTCGGTGGCGACGACCTTGCCGGTGGCGTCGACGACGGCGACCTTGGTGCCGGTCCGCAGGCCGGGGTCGAGGCCCATCGTCGGGCGCATCCCGGCCGGTGCCGCGAGCAGCAGGTCGCGCAGGTTGCCGGCGAAGACGCGGACGGCCTCGTCCTCGGCGACCTGCCGGAGTCTGACCCTCAGGTCGAGGTCGAGGTGGACGGCGATCCGGGTCCGCCAGGCCCAGCGGACGGCGTCCAGCAGCCACCGGTCGGCGGGCCGCCCGCGGTCCTGGACGCCGACACGGGCGGCGACGATCTCCTCGTAGGCGCTGCGCGCGGCGGGGTCGGCGGCAGCCTCGTCGGGGTCCTCGATGGCGAGGGCGAGCACGCCCTCCTTCTCGCCCCGGAACATTGCGAGGATCCGGTGCGAGGGCAGCCGCGTCAGCGGCTCGGCGTGGTCGAACCAGTCGGCGAACTTGGCGCCGGCCTGCTCCTTGCCCTCGACGACCCGCGACACCAGCCGGCCGCGCTGCCACAGCCGCTCGCGGAGCTCGCCGACGACGTCGGCGTCCTCCGCGAATCGCTCGACGAGGATGGCGCGGGCGCCCTCGAGCGCGGCGGCGGCGTCGGGGACGGCGTCCGAGAGGTACCGCTCCGCCTCGGTCCGCGGGTGGCGGGAGGGGTCGTCGAGCAGCCCCAGAGCGAGCGGCTCCAGGCCCGCCTCGCGCGCGATCTGGGCCTTCGTCCGGCGCTTGGGCTTGTACGGCAGGTAAACGTCCTCCAGGCGCGCCTTGGAGTCCGCGGTGAGGATCTGCCCCTCGAGCTCGGGCGTCAGCCTGCCCTGGGAGCGCACCGACTCCAGGACGACGGCCCGCCGCTGCTCGAGCTCGCGCAGGTAGCCGAGCCGCTCGTCGAGGTCGCGGAGCACCGCGTCGTCCAGCCCGCCGGTGACCTCCT
>DASQJO010000527.1:0-3891 GCA_035630955.1 Kineosporiaceae bacterium | reverse complement strand
GCGCGAGTGGTGGCCCCGACGATGGTGAAGGCGGGCAGGTCGAGCGGGATCGCCGTCGCGCCGGCGCCCTTGCCGACGACGACGTCGACCCGGTAGTCCTCCATCGCGACGTACAGCATCTCCTCGGCGGGCCGGGCCATGCGGTGGATCTCGTCGAGGAAGAGCACCTCGTTCGGCTCGAGGGAGGAGAGCACGGCGGCGAGGTCGCCGGCGTGCTGGATCGCCGGCCCGCTCGTCACCCGGAGCGGGACGCCGAGCTCCTGGGCGACGATCATCGCGAGCGTGGTCTTGCCGAGACCGGG
Source organism: Kineosporiaceae bacterium (assembly GCA_035630955.1). GTDB lineage: Bacteria > Actinomycetota > Actinomycetes > Actinomycetales > Kineosporiaceae > DATKNA01. The sequence goes on along the minus strand of DASQJO010000527.1, from coordinate 3,589 downwards.
CGGTCCGGAGAGCAGGATGTGGTCGGGAGCGTGCCCACGGCGGCGGGCGGCCTCGAGCACGAGCGACAGCTGCTCGCGGACGACGCGCTGCCCGACGAACTCGTCCAGCCGCTTCGGCCGCAGCGCACCCTCGACGGCCCGCTCGTCGTCGTCCGCGCCCTGGTCGACGAGCGCCGACGCCAGTCCGACGTGGTCGCGGTCGCTCACGCGGACCGCCCGAGATGGCGCAGCGCGGCCCGTAGCGTGCCGGCGACGTCGGCGCCTGCGCCGTCCTCGCCGACGGCCTCCACGGCGTCGGCGGCCTGCTTCGCCGACCAGCCGAGCCCGACGAGCGCGTCGACCACCTGGTCGCGCCCGGCGTCCGCGGCCGGAACCGCGGTAGGCGCGGCCGCGGCGGCGGACGACGGAGCGCCGAGCCGATCGGTGAGCTCGAGCACGATCCGCTGGGCGCCCTTGCGGCCGATCCCGGGCACCTTCATGAGGGCGGTGAGGTCGCCGCTCGCGACCGCGGCACGCAAGCCGTCCGGGGTGTGCACCGCGAGCATGGCGAGCGCGAGCCGCGGCCCGATCCCGGAGACGGTCTGGACGATCTCGAACACGTCGCGCTCGTCGGCGTCCGCGAAGCCGAAGAGGGTGAGCGCGTCCTCGCGGACGACCAGCGACGTCGCGAGCTCGGACTCGGCGCCCGGGCGCAGCTCCGCCAGCGTGCCCGGCGTCGCCTGGAGCAGCAGCCCGACGCCGCCGACCTCGACCACGGCCGAGTCGAGCCGGACGGCGAGCACCCGTCCCCGCACCGAAGCGATCACCGGGCGCCTCCCACCAGCCGCACGAACAGGTGTACGAAGGCTAGCCGGTCCCGGCGGCCCGCCCCGCACGGCGCGCCGTCCGCCGTGCTTCCTGCGCGGCCTCCACCCACCGGCGCTGGGCAGGTGTGACGACCGCGCCGGGCCCGGAGGCCGCGACGACGGCGACCGTCCCGTCCCGCCAGAGGTGGCAGATCGCGAGCGCGAGCGCGTCGGAGGCGTCGGCCGGCGTCGGTGCGGCCGGCAGCCGCAGGATGCGCGTCACCATGGCGGCGACCTGCTCCTTGCCCGCGCGGCCGTTCCCGGTGACGGCGGCCTTGACCTCGCTCGGGGTGTGCAGCGCGACGGGGACGCCGGCACGCGCGGCGGCAAGCACGGCGACGCCCGCGGCCTGCGCGGTCCCCATGACGGTGCGGACGTTGTGCTGGCTGAACACCCGCTCGACGGCGACGACGTCGGGGCGCAGCTGCTCGATCCAGCCCTCGACGGCCTCCCCGACGCCGAGCAGCCGGGCGGCGAGGTCGGCGGACGCCGGCGTCCGGACGACGTCGACGGCGACGAGCTGCGCGCGGCGGCCGGGCCGCCCGTCGATCGCGGCGAGGCCGCACCGGGTCAGCCCCGGGTCGACGCCGAGGACACGCACACCTGCACCTTCGCAGACGGACGCACTCACCGGCGTCCCCGACACACACGCGAGGGGCGCCGCCCCGCGCGGGACGGCGCCCCTCGGGCGCGCGCCGGCCGTCAGCCGACGGCCTCCATGATCTCGTCGCTGACGTCGAAGTTGGCGTAGACGTTCTGGACGTCGTCGCTGTCCTCGAGCGCGTCGATGAGCCGGAAGATCTTGCGCGCGCCGTCCTCGTCAAGCGGGACCGCGACGCTCGGGACGAAGCTGACGTCGGCGGAGTCGTAGTCGATCCCGGCGTCCTGCAGGGCGGTCCGGACGGCGACGACGTCGCCGGGCTCGCTGACGACCTCGAAGGTGTCGCCGAGGTCGCTGACCTCCTCGGCGCCGGCCTCGAGGACGGCCAGGAGGACGTCGTCCTCGGTCAGGTCGTTCTTGGGCACGACGACGACGCCCTTGCGGGAGAAGAGGTAGGACACGCTGCCGGGATCGGCGAGTGTGCCGCCGTTGCGGGTCAGCGCCGTGCGGACCTCGGCCGCCGCGCGGTTGCGGTTGTCGGTGAGGCACTCGATGAGCACCGCGACGCCGTTCGGGCCGTAGCCCTCGTACATGATTGTCTGGTAGTCGGCGGCGCCGCCCTCGGCGCCGGAGCCGCGCTTGACGGCGCGGTCGATGTTGTCGTTCGGCACCGACGCCTTCTTGGCCTTCTGGATGGCGTCGTACAACGTCGGGTTGCCGGCGGGGTCGCCGCCACCGGTACGCGCCGCCACCTCGATGTTCTTGATCAGCTTGGCGAACATCTTGCCGCGCTTGGCGTCGATGACCGCCTTCTTGTGCTTCGTCGTGGCCCATTTGGAGTGGCCGGACATCGCGTTGCCTCCAGGTCCTTCAGGCGAGAACGCCGCGGACAATCTCGACGAAGAGCCGGTGCACGCGGATGTCCCCGGTGATCTCGGGGTGGAACGACGTCGCGAGCAGGTTCCCCTGCCGCACCGCGACGATCCTACCCGCGGCCGGCCCGCCCTCGACCTTCGCGAGGACCTCCACCTGCGGCGCGACCTCCTCGACCCAGGGCGCACGGATGAAGACCGCGCGGACCGGATCGCCGTCCACGCCCTCGAAGGACAGGTCCTCCTCGAAGCTCTCGACCTGACGGCCGAACGCATTGCGGCGCACCGTCATGTCGATACCGCCGAAGGTCTGCTGCCCGGGGACGGCGTCCACGACGCGGTCGGCGAGCAGGATCATCCCGGCGCACGAGCCGTATGCGGGCATGCCCTGCTTGATCCGGTCGAGGATCGGCTCGCGGAGGTCGAACGCGCGGGCGAGCTTGTCGATCGTCGTCGACTCGCCGCCGGGGAGCACGAGGGCGTCGACCTCGGCGAGCTCGGTGGGGCGGCGGACCGGGCGGGCGAGGACGCCGCACTCCGCGAGGGCGGCGAGGTGCTCGCGCACGTCGCCCTGCAGGGCCAGCACGCCGACGACGGGCTCGTGGTTCGAGGTCACGTCGTCCCAGCGTAGGCGCAGCCCGCCCGGACGTCGGCGACGAGGTCCTCGCGGAGCGGCAGCGTGCCCGGATGCCAGGCGGCGGCGAGCGCCTCGACGCCGTCGACCACCCGGGGCCCGGGGCGGGTGACGACGTCGCCGGCGGCGACGGCCCACACCGCGGCGTCCGGCGGCAGGGAGGGCAGGACGTCGAGGGCCTGGCTGCGGGCGTCGTCGAGGCCGACACCGCAGGGAGCGACGAGGACGACGTCCACGTCGGCGGCGGCCACGTGCTCCCAGCTCGTGGTGACGGACCGGCCCCCGGGCACGGCGAGCACGGGCTCCCCGCCGGCCGCGGCGACCAGGTCGGGCACCCAGTGGCCGGCGACGAAGGGCGGGTCGGTCCACTCGAGCACGAGCGCCCGCGGTCGCGGCCGCTCCCGGACGGCCGCTTCGACGGCGTCCAGTCGCCCCTGCAGCTCGGCCCGCAGACGGCGACCGGCGTCCGGTGCCCCGCAGGCGGCGGCGACGACGATCGCGCCGTCGAGGACGTCCGCGAGCGAGTGCGGGTCGAGCGTGACGACGTCCGCCGGGCCGACCGCGGCGCGGGCCTCGTCCGCGGGCAGGGCGCAGACGGCGCAGAGGTCCTGCGTCAGCACGACGTCCGGGGCGAGCG
>DASQJO010000526.1:0-5286 GCA_035630955.1 Kineosporiaceae bacterium | reverse complement strand
TCGACGGCGCGGTCGTAGATGGAGCCGCCCACGCGAGGCTCGAAGACCGTCTCGGCGATCGGCGCCGAGAGCAGGTTGTGCTCGGGTGGCTTGAAGTCGCCGAAGCGATCGGTGAACACGGAGAACGCCTTCTCGATGGGGGCGTCGACGACCACGTGCCGGCGGACGACCGCGGCCTGGGTCTGCGTCATGAGCTCTCCTCCTGGGAATCCTGGGCGACGTCCTTGTAGCCCGCGAGCGCCCGCTGCCAATAGGTGTCGAGCTGGTCCCGCAGCGCCGCCACCGCCGTCGGGTTGAGCCGGTAGATCCGGCGCGTCCCCTCGGCGCGCTCGCTGACGAGACCCGCGTCCTTCAGCACCTTCAGGTGCTGGGACACCGCGGAGCGCGTGACCGGGAGGCCCCTGGCGAGCTGGCCGACGGGCTGTGGACCGTCGGCGAGACGTGCGAGGATCGCCCGCCTCGTCCCGTCGGCCAGCGCGCCCCAGCCGTCGCCTGCTCCGTCAGTTTCCACTAACCGTTAGCTTTCACTAACACTGTTCGACCGTCAAGCCCCCGAGGAGGCGTGGTGCACCGCCGTCAGCTCGCCGCGTACCTCGCGCTGGCCCTGATCTGGGGGACGTCGTTCCTGCTCGTGCTCAAGGTCGTCGAGGCCTTCGGGTGGGTCGGCGCCGTCGCGTTCCGGGCGCTGACCGCGGCCGCCGTCCTCGCTGCCATCGCCGCCGCGACGCGCCGCCGGCTCGTCTTCGGACGCCGGGGCCCGTTCGTCGCGGTGGGCGCGACGACGGTCGCGGGTCAGCTCGTCGGGCTCTCCGTGGCGACACCGCTCATCGGCACCGCGATGAGCGCCATCTTCGTGGGCACCATCCCGCTGTTCTCGATGGTCATCGGCCAGATCTGGGGGATCGAGGTGATGACCGCTCGGGCTCGCGTCGGGCTCGTGCTGGGGTTCGCGGGCATCGTGCTCCTGGTCGGCTTTCCCGCCGTCCCGGTGACCCCGCGTTTCGTCGTCGGGTGTGCGGCGGGGCTCGGCGGTGCGGTTGCGGCTGCCTGGGGGAGCAACTACGCGAGGCTCCGCTTCTCCGAGGTCGGCGTGTGGGAGCAGACGATCGGTGCGTTCGTCGCGGGTGGGCTGCTCACCCTGCCGCTGCTCCTCGTGGTCCGGGTGCCCCGTCCGCCCGGTCCGCTCGATCTCGGGTACCTCGCACTGCTCGCGGCCATGTGCAGCTCGCTCGCCTACGTCCTCTACTTCCGGCTGGTAGCCGAGCTCGGACCGACGATCGCGATCAGTGTCGAGTTCCTCGTCACGGTGGTCGCCGTGCTCGTCGGCGCCTTCCTGCTGCACGAGCGGCTGTCCGTCGTCCAGATCGTGGGCGGGGTGGTGATCGTGGCGGGGTGCGCGCTCGTCCTGGGTCTGGTCCCGGGTCAGCGGTTCCGGACGCCGGCCGCGTCGGGTGCGTCGGGTCCGTCGGCTGCATCGCCGACGGAGCAGCAGGTGGTCGTGGACACGGATCAGCCGAGGAGCTCTCCAGGCAGGTAGTGATGCTCGGCGCGCAGGTCGATACCGGTCGGCGGCGTCTCCACGAGCCGGTGCCCGCGCAGTTCACCGAGCCGGGCCTCGCACCGGATGATCGCCTCGTCCAGCCCGACGGGACGTGCCGTGCCCTCGGTGCGGTGGGACAGGTCGCCCAGCAGCCCGAGCATCGAGGAGTACCGGGCCACGAGGTCGTCGATCGTCGTCACCGGGACCGCATGCCCGAGGTCCGACCCGAGCGTCGGGGGGAGCGCCGCCCCTCCGGCCATCGCCTCGCGCGCGAGCTTGCACGCGAGGTCGACGTCGTCGGTGATCCACCTCCGCCAGGGGATCGCCCCCGGCACGGGTGCGGTGGACGACGCCGGCGCGACGGCGGTGTCGGCGCCGGGGTCGGCGGCGAGCGCGCCGAGGGTGAGCAGCAGGGCGTCGAGCTGCAGATCGAGGCACAGGCGCAGCAGGTGCGCCGCGCTCTCCTCGACGTCGGCTGCCGGCGTCGTCGCCGGACGGACGTCGAGAGCTGAACGGGACGTGGACACGGCCATGGCGATCCTCCGAGAGCACGGGAGGCGCGGGTCGAGCGATCGGCCGGCCCGCGCGGGCGGGGAACCCGCCGGGTCGGCGGGGCGGTGGAATCGATGCCGCGCGGCAGAGTGACAGAGAGTGACGTCGAGCGCCCCCTCTGGACGCTTCCCCCACCGCCATTGCGTTGCCGACGAGCTTAGTTGGGCTCGGAACCGGTAGCAATGGCGCACATCACATGTCACGTGACGTGAACAGAGCAACCGCCCGATGCCCGCACCCGCCGGCAGGCCGGGGGCTCGCGCGGCTGCTCGCGCCATCGCTCCGCAGCGTGATGAAATGCGCCTCGTGACAGGTCCGGCGGCTGCCCTGGGGATGCCCGGGCAGCCGGTCTGAACGGGCGGGCGTGCAGGAGGTGGGGGACTCCGCCGACCCGGTCTGGGTGCTGTCCGACGCCGTCGTCCTGGCCACGGCGCGCCTCTCGGGCACGCGGGCCGCCCCGGCCGGGCTGCCCGAGCTCATCGCCAACGCCGACGCGGTCTTCCACTTCATCCCCACCGCCGACGAGATCGAGGGTGCACTGAGCCGTCTCGTCGGCGCCGGCCTCGTCTCGGTGGGTGACCTCGGCATCGCCGTCGAGCCGTTCGGCCGGGAGCTTGTCGCCCGGGCGCGGGGCGGTCGCGGCGGCGACCCGATGGCCCGGGTGCGCAACCTGCTCGCCCTGCTGCAGCACATTCCGACCGAGCCGGTGCGCTGGTACCTCGACCGCGAGGTCTACGAGGCGGTCACCCTCGAGTACCGGCACAGCCTGTGGGAGAGGTACCGCGGGGGGCGTCGCCGCAGGCTCTGATCGTCACGGCAGCCGCCAGTCCACGGGCGCGCCGCCCTGCTCGGCCAGAAGTCGGGAGGCGCGGCTGAAGGGGCGGGACCCGAAGAACCCCCGCCTCGCCGAGAGCGGGCTCGGGTGCACGCTCTCGATCACGGGGACGCCGTCGAGCAACGGCCGCACCGCCTGCGCGTCCTTGCCCCAGAGGATCGCCACGAGGGGCCGCCCGCGTGCCGCCAGCGCCGCCACCGCGCGATCCGTGATGCGCTCCCAGCCCTTGCCGCGGTGCGAACCGGGGGCACCGGCCGCCACCGTGAGGACCCGGTTGAGCAGCAGGACGCCGGACCGGGTCCACGGGGTGAGGTCGCCGGTCGACGGCACATCGACGCCGAGGTCGTCGACGAGCTCGGCGAAGACGTTGCGCAGGCTCCGTGGCACCGGCGTCACGTCCCGCGCCACGGAGAAGGCGAGGCCGACGGCGTGCCCCGGCGTCGGGTACGGGTCCTGGCCGACGACGAGCACGCGGACGTCGTCGAAGGGCTGGGTGAACGCGCGGAGGACGTGCCGGTCGTCCGGGAGGTGGTGCCGGCCGGCCGCACGCTCGGAGCGGAGGAACTCCTCCAGGGCCTCGATCTCGCCCGCGACCGGCGCCAATGCCGGCAGCCAGGTGGGGTCCACCTGCTCGGCCAGACGGGCATGCGCACTGCTCGGGGCCGGCACGCGGGCGACTCTAACGGGACTGTCGGTGGCCGGTCCTACGGTGTGCCCATGACAGCGGGAACGGGACGGGCGGGGGACGGAGTCGGCGACGCCGCCGAGGTGGAGCGGCGGCTGCTCGTGACGCTCGCGGCGTGGTCGACGTGGAGCATCGGGGTGGGTGGCGTCCTCTGGCAGCTCGGGCGCCGCGAGAGGGCGCCGCACCTGCGTTCGGCGGGCCGGACGACGGTCGCCTGGGGCGCGGCGGACGCCGCCGTCGTCGCCTGGGGAGTGTGGCGTGGCCGGTCTCGCCGCGACGACGATCCGACCGCGCGAGCCCGACGGATGGCGCGGCTCACCGGCGTGAACGCGGCACTCGACGTCGGGTACGCCGCAGGCGGGGCACTGCTGGCGGCGCGACCCTCCCGACGTGGGACGGGGCTCGCGACCGTCGTCCAGGGACTCGCGCTGGTCTACCTCGACACGCGGTACTGCCTCGAATTCGCCGACCTTGCCCGCGATCTTGGCCTGGAGGGGTCCGGGAGACCTCTAGAATCCTCGCGTGCACGCGACCGGCGTCGACCAGCCCGCGGGGGCGGGGACGGCCCGGGGGGGAATGACAGCGTTGTGGTTCGCAACGTATCGTGACGCTGTCGTACCGCTGGAGGGTTGGGATGGACGCCGCACATGCAGTGCCTCAGGAGCCGGCGCCGAGCGGGGAGCTGACGGCGAGAGAACGCGAGATCCTCGCGTTCGAGCGGCAATGGTGGAAGTTCGCGGGCGCGAAGGAGCAGGCCGTCCGGGAGTTGTTCGACATGTCGACGACCCGGTACTACCAGCTCCTCAACGCGCTCATCGACCGCCCGGAGGCACTCGCCCACGACCCGATGCTCGTGAAGCGGCTGCGGCGGATGCGGCAGACGCGCCAGCGGGCACGAACGGCCCGGGGGCCCGGACTCCAGGGGTGAGCGCGCGCCGCGCCGCCACGCGGATCCGTAGGGCCGGGAACAGCTGTACGGATCCGACCAGCAGGCGGCGTCGAAGGAGCCTTCCATGAGCAACAGCACCCGATCGGGAGGATACGACGAGCGTCTCGTCGTCCCGCTCGAGGCGAGCCGCCGCGGGGCGCACCGGGCTCGGGTCAACCCGCTGATGTCGCTTCTCCCGGTGCTCGCGGTCGTGGTGGTCGTGGCCGCCGTCATCGGGGTCGCGTACACGCTGTTCGTCCGGGGGTCGAACGGCACCGACGAGACCGCCACGGGCACGGTGCCGACGACGACCGCGCCGGCGAACACGAACTCCGCACCGGCGAACTCGCCGGCGGCGGGCGGGACGACGAAGCCTGCGACGTCGCCGAGCGCCAGCACGTCGGCCACCGCGGCAGCGGTGAACAAGAGCGCTTCGTTCACCGTCTACAACGGCTCGACACCGCCTGTGAACGGTCTCGGGGCGAAGGCGCAGGCGGCGTTGGTGGGCGACGGGTGGAGCAAGGCGAAGCTGATCAAGGGTCCAGCGCCGGTTCAGCTCACCAGTACCCGCGTGTACTACGCGAAGGCGAGCCAGCAGGCCACGGCCGAGGCGATTGCGAAGTCGCTCGGAGTCGGCAGCGCCAAGCTCAGCAGCTCGATCGCGGCCTCCGGGATCGTCGTCGTCGTGGGGAACGACTATGCCGGCTGACCGTCGTCCGGTCTCCTGACGTAGCCGCCGTCCACCA
>DASQJO010000525.1:0-2541 GCA_035630955.1 Kineosporiaceae bacterium | reverse complement strand
CGCACCCAGGTCTTCGGGCACGTCCTGCGCCAGCCGATCGCCTTCTTCACCCGCGCCCAGACCGGTGCGCTCGTCTCCCGGCTCAACAACGACGTCATCGGCGCACAGCAGGCGTTCACCTCGACGCTGTCCAACGTCGTGTCCAACGTCGTCTCGCTGGTGCTCGTCGCCGGCACGATGCTCTACCTCTCCTGGCCGATCACCGTCGTCTCGCTGCTCCTGCTGCCGGTTTTCATCCTGCCGGCGCGGCGGGTCGGCGCCCGCCTGCAGCGGCTCACCCGCGACTCGATGCAGCTCAACGCGGAGCTCGGCGGCCGCATGACGGAGCGGTTCAACGTCGCCGGCGCCCTGCTGGTCAAGCTCTTCGGCCGCCCCGACACCGAGGACGCCGAGTTCTCCGACCGGGCGGGGCGGGTCCGCGACATCGGCGTCAAGATCGCGATGAGCAACCGGATCTTCTTCACCTCGCTGACGCTGGTCGCGTCGCTCGCGACCGCGATCGTCTACGGCGTCGGCGGCCTGCTCACGATCTCCGGCGCGCTGACGATCGGCTCCCTGCTGGCGCTGGCGGCGCTCCTCGGCCGGCTGTACGGGCCGCTGACGGCGCTGACGAACGTCCACATCGACGTGATGACGGCGCTGGTGAGTTTCGAGCGGGTCTTCGAGGTGCTCGACCTGAAGCCGCTGGTCGCCGACCGGCCGGGCGCCGGCGCGCTGCCGTCGGGGCCGCTGTCGGTCGAGCTGGACGACGTCCACTTCCGCTACCCCGGCGCGGACGAGGTGTCGCTGGCCTCGCTCGAGCAGGTCGCCGTCCCCGACCGCGCCGCCGGCAGCGAAGTGCTGCACGGCGTCGGCCTCCGGGTCGAGCCCGGCCAGCTGCTCGCCCTGGTCGGGCCGAGCGGCGCCGGCAAGACGACGATCACGAGCCTCGTCGCTCGGTTGTACGACCCCACGACGGGGGTGGTCCGGGTCGGCGGGGTCGACGTCCGGGACGTCACGCAGGCGTCGCTGCACAGCCGGGTCGGCGTCGTCACGCAGGAGGCGCACCTCTTCCACGACACCGTCCGCGCCAACCTGCTCTACGCGCGCCCCGACGCCACCGAGGCCGCGATGGAGCGGGCGCTGCGCGACGCGCAGATCTGGGACCTCGTCGCGTCGCTGCCCGAGGGCCTCGACACGGTCGTCGGTGACCGCGGGCACCGGCTGTCGGGCGGCGAGAAGCAGCGCATCGCGCTGGCCCGGCTGCTCCTGAAGGCGCCGGGCGTCGTGGTGCTCGACGAGGCGACGGCGCACCTGGACTCGGAGTCGGAGCAGGCCGTGCAGCGGGCGCTGGACGGCGCGCTCGAGGGCCGGACCGCGATCGTCATCGCCCACCGCCTCTCGACGGTGCGGGCGGCCGACGTCATCGCCGTCGTCGAGGACGGGCGGGTCGTCGAGCAGGGCCGGCATGCGGAGCTCCTCGCCCGCGGCGGCCTTTACGCGGACCTGTACCGGACGCAGTTCGCCGAGGACGCCGAGCCGACCGCCGCGTCGGCCTGAGGCGTCAGAGGGTGCGGGTGGCGCCGCCGTCGACGGTGAGCGTCGTCCCGGTGACGTAGCCGGCGGCGGGGGAGAGCAGGAACACGGCCGGGCGCGCGAGCTCCAGCGGCTCCCCGGAGCGCTGCAGCGGGATCCGCGCCGGCGCCGGCTCGTCGTCGGGACCGTCGTCCTGGTCGCGGGTGGGTGCCGGCCCGCCCTCGACCCGGCCCGGCAGCAGGGTGTTGACGCGCACCGCCCCCGCCCCCAGCTCGTCCGCCAGCGCCTTGGCCGTCATCGCCAGCGCCGGACGGAAGGCGCTCGCGAGCGCCGAGCCCTCGACGGGTTCGCGGACCGACGAGGAGAGCAGCAGGACGATCGAGCCCCCCTCCTGGGACAGGTTGCGGGCGACCGTGCGGCACAGCCGGAGCGGACCGAGGAAGGCCGACTCGAAGCCGAGCCGCCAGTCGCCGTCCTCGGTGTCGAGGGCACCGCCGCGGGCGGGGTGCGGCACGTCGACGAGCGCGCCGTCCAGCCGCCCGTAGCGGGCGATGGCGGCGGCGACCAGGCAGGTCTCGAGGCCGGCGTCGGAGAGGTCGCCGCTGATCGGGATGGCGCGGTCGGATCCGCCGAGCTCGGCGGCGACCTTCGTCAGCGTCTCCTCGTCGTCACCTCCGAGCACGAGCCGGGCGCCCTCGGCGGCCAGCTGCTCGGCGCACGCGCGGCCGACACCCCGCGCGGCCCCCGTCACGACGTACACCCGGTCGGTCAGGCCGAGGTCCACGTCCGCTCACCTCGCTTCCCGGCGGCGCGGCCCCCCGAGCTGGAGTCCACGGCTTCGCACGACGGGAACATCGGCGGGGGCGATCCCGTCATGAGGGAACCCTCCGCCCCTCCCGGCTCGTGGTGGCGTGCTTATCGTGTCGGTATGGCCGGACACGGGGTGGAGGAGGTCGCGGCCTGGATCCGGGACGCGCGGGCGGTGACCGTGCTCACCGGAGCGGGTATGTCGACAGAGTCCGGCAT
>DASQJO010000524.1:0-4399 GCA_035630955.1 Kineosporiaceae bacterium | reverse complement strand
TGCTCGCCGTCCCGGCCGTGCTCGGGCCCGCGGTGCAGCCGCCGCTGCTGCTCTTCGTCGTCTTCTACGGCCTCGACTGGGTGGCGACCGTGCCACCGACCGTGGCGCTGTGCCGGCAGCTCGTGGGCGTCGAGCGCGCCGGCGTGGTGTTCGGGTGGGTGTTCGCCAGCCACATGATCGGGGCCGGGCTCGCGGCGGAGTTCGCGGGCGTCGTCCGGGTCTGGAGCGGCAGCTACGCCGTCGCCTGGTGGACGGCGGGGGCGCTGTGCCTGGCGGCCGCGGCTGCGATCATGACGATCCGGCCGACCCGACGTCCGGTCGCGACGGTTCCTGCGGCGGCCTGACCGCCTGCTCCTTCCGCGGTCTCCGCGCGCCGAGGGCCCGCTCCCTGGACGGGGAGCGGGCCCTCGGGCCGAGCGATGACGAGCGACAGTCGGATGGCGCGGACGTCGCTGCCTGTGGAGGTGGGACGATCCTGGGCCCGAGCGTCAGATTGCTCGGACGTTCGCTGCCTTCAGATCGCCCGGACGTTCGCTGCCTGCGGGCCCTTCTGGCCCTGCTGGATGTCGAACTCCACGCGCTGGTTCTCCTCGAGCGACCGGTAGCCCGTCGCCTGGATGGCGCTGAAGTGGACGAAGACGTCCGGCGCGCCGCCGTCGGGGGTGATGAAGCCGTACCCCTTCTCGCCGTTGAACCACTTCACGGTGCCCTGTGCCACGGTCGTGCTTCTCCTTCGGTGGGAGCGGGTTCGACGGCCGACCCTGTGCCGGCCACCGGGCTGCCGCGGTGTTCGACGTCCCACCCCGGAGCGGCGCACCTCGTGAGGCGCATCGACGAGGCCCTGTACGGATGACGCCCGCCGCGGTCGACGTACGGGCGCCTGTGAACGTTCGGGAACTGCAACTGCAACCACGCGCGACGCTAGCACCATACGCGCGCGGTGCCTACCACGGTCCGCGGTGTTCTGCCCCGGAACGCCCCGGTCCGTCCTGCGGTGCTGCGGGACCCCCTGCCGACGGGCGGCGCCGCGCGGTGGCCCCGGAGGGTCGCGCCATGGGAACGTTGGCCCGCACCGGGGGCACGACGCGTGCCCCCACCTGGATCATGCGGGGTTCGAGGAGGCGTGAGCACGTGAGCGACGTCGAGACGCTGCTCGAGGAGATCGCCGCGATCGGGGCGACGGAGCACGGCGGCGTCCGCAGGCTCGCCTGGACCGAGGAGGACGCGCGGCTGGCGCAGTGGTTCGCCGGCGCCTGCGCGGAACGGGGGCTCGAGGTCGGCACCGACCGGTGCGGCAACCAGTGGGCGTGGTGGGGCGACCCGGACGCCGAGCTCCCCGCCGAGGACGGCGACGGCGAGGGGGAGGACGGGCTCTCGGCCGACGGCACCCTGCCGCGCGGCGGCGTCGTCACCGGCAGCCACCTCGATTCGGTGCCGGACGGCGGCGGCTACGACGGACCGCTCGGCGTCGCGACGGCGCTGGCCGCCGTCGACGAGCTCAAGGCCCGCGACTTCACCCCGCGTCGCGCGATCGGCGTCGTCCGCTTCGTCGACGAGGAGGGGGCCCGCTTCGGCGTCCCCTGCGCGGGCAGCCGCCTGCTGACCGGCCAGGCCGAGCCGGCGGACGTCCTCGCCCGGCTGGACGACGACGGCATCAGCTACGCCGAGGCGGCCGCGAAGGCGGGGCTGGACGTGCACGCCATCGGCCGCGACGACGCCGCGCTGAACCGCGTCGGCGCGTTCGTCGAGGTGCACGTCGAGCAGGGCTTCACGCTCGCCGCGGAGGAGGTCGACTCGCCGCTCGGCGTCTGCGGGCTCATCCGGCCGCACGGCCGGTGGCGAGTGGAGATCCACGGTCGCGGGGACCATGCCGGCACCGCGCGCTTCGCCGACCGGTCGGACCCGATGCTCGAGCTGGCCCGGCTCATCACGACCGTCCGCTTCGTCGCGAGCCGGCAGGACGCCCTGGCCACCGTGGGCAGGGTCGAGGTCCACCCTAACGTGACGAACGCGGTGCCCGCGGTCGTCGTCGCCTGGGTCGACATCCGCGCCGACACGACGGGGCAGGTGAAGTCGGTCGCGTCGGAGATCAAGGCGAGCGGCTTCGACCTCGAGCAGGAGTCGTGGACCCCGCCGACGCCGCTCGGCGGCCCGCTGACCGACCGGATCACCCACGTCGCCGGGGACGCCGTGGGCATCGGTCCGCTCCCCGTGCTCGCCACCGGCGCCGGCCACGACGCGGGCGTGCTGGCCACCGCCGGCGTCCCCGCCGCCATGATCTTCGTGCGGAACCCGTCCGGGATCTCGCACGCCCCGGAGGAGGCGGTGCGGCCGGCGGACACCGCCCTCGGGGTACGCTCGCTGGCGGCGGTGCTGGCTGATTTGTGCGGGTGATCCAACCGCGTCCCGCGACGGCGGACCGCCGGTGAAGAGGCCGGTCCCGGGAAGGGCCCGCACCGGGGACGGCCATCGGCGCCCCGAGGGAGGTTGGACGGCGTGACGGCGAGCTCGTGGTGGTGCGAGCACGCCTGGTTGCCGGGCGGGCCGGCGGCGGGTGTGCGGATCCGTTGCGCGCCGGACGGGATGATCAAGGACGTCGCGGTCGGCGTCCCGCCGGAGTCGGGCGACCACCGGCTCTCCGGCCTGGTGCTGCCCGGCTTCGCGAACACCCACTCGCACGCGTTCCACCGCGCCCTGCGCGGGCGGACGCACGGTCGCGGCGGCACGTTCTGGACCTGGCGCGACCGCATGTACGCGCTCGCCGACAAGCTCGACCCGGACACCTACGCGGAGCTCGCGACCGCCGTCTACGCCGAGATGGCCCTCGCGGGCATCACGTGCGTGGGGGAGTTCCACTACCTGCACCACGGTCCCGGCGGCGCGCGCTACGGCGACCCCAACGCGATGGGCGAGGCGCTGCGGTCCGCCGCCCAGGCGGCGGGCGTGCGGCTGACCCTGCTCGACACCTGCTACCTGCGCGGCGGCATCGGCGTGCCGCTCGAGGGCGTGCAGCGCCGGTTCGACGACCAGGACGCGGAGAGCTGGGCGACCCGCGTGAGCATGATGGAGGACGACGAGAACTTCCGCGTCGCCGCCGCCGTGCACTCGGTCCGGGCGGTGCCGGCCGACCAGCTGGACGTCGTCGTCGAGGCCGCCGTGGGCGAGGACGGGTCCCCGCGACCTCTGCACGTGCACGTCTCCGAGCAGCCCGCGGAGAACGAGGCCTGCCAGAGCGCGTACGGCTGCACGCCCACCGAGCTGCTCTCCGAGCACGGCGTGCTGGGCTCGGCCACCACCGCTGTGCACGCCACCCACGTGAGCGACCACGACATCGCCCTGCTCGGCGAGTCCGAGACGACGATCTGCGTCTGTCCGACGACCGAGCGGGACCTGGCGGACGGCATGGGGCCGGCGAGGGCCCTCGCGGACGCCGGAGCGCCGTTGACACTGGGCACCGACCAGCACGTCATGGTCGACATGCTCGCCGAGGGACGCGGCCTGGAGATGCACGAGCGGCTCCGCTCGGGCCGGCGCGGACGGTTCACCGTCCCCGAGCTGCTGGAGGCGCTGGCGCCGAGCGGGCACATGGCCCTGGGGTGGCCGGAGGCCGGGCACATCCAGGTCGGCGCCCTGTGCGATCTCGTCTCGATCAGGCTCGACACCTTGCGGACGGCGGGAGCGCTGCCGGAGCAGGTCCTGCTCGTGGCCGCGGCCGGTGACGTGGACACCGTGGTCGTGTCCGGCCGGCTCGTCGTCGAGGGCGGGCGTCACGTGCTTCTCGAGGCGGACGGTGGCCCCGCCGTCCCCGAGCGTCTGGCCCACGCGGTCGCCCGGGCGTGGAACGAGTCCTGACGCGGGGAGTCAGGCCCGCGCGACCGACCGGTGGGCGTCGACGGGACGGCCGAGCAGCGGGGAGACGAGCGCCCGGATCGCCGGGGACGGCGCGAGGCCCAGTTCGTCGCGCAGCCGCCGCCGGTGGCTCTGGTACTGGCGCAGGGCCTCGGCGTGGTTGCCCTCCGCCAGGTAGACCTCGATGAGCTCGCGCTGGGCCGTCTCGCGCAGCGGCTCGCCGCCGACCGCGGCCAGCGCGGCCGTGATCGCCCGTTCGTGGTCGCCCGCCAGCCGGTGCCGGCGGCAGAGCCGTTCCAGTGCGTGCAGCCGGCCCTGGCGGTGCTGCGCACACTCGGCGTCCAGCCAGTCCGGGTCCCAGTCCGGGAGCAGGTCCTCCCGCAGGAGGCGGACGCTGCCGTTCTCCGCCGGCCCCTGTGCGTCCCCCAGGACCTCCTGCGCATCCCAGAGGTCGACGCCGATCCACGAGGGGAGGCCGAGGTGCGTCGGGCCGGCCTCGACGAGCGGCACGTCCGCAGGTCGGGGCAGGCGGCGCAACGCCGACCGCAGG
>DASQJO010000523.1:0-4071 GCA_035630955.1 Kineosporiaceae bacterium | reverse complement strand
CGGCGGCGCGTGACGCGGCCGTCCGCGCCGCAGCCACACTCGTGGGGGCGGTCCAGCGCG
This sequence comes from Kineosporiaceae bacterium, assembly GCA_035630955.1. Lineage (GTDB taxonomy): Bacteria > Actinomycetota > Actinomycetes > Actinomycetales > Kineosporiaceae > DATKNA01. The sequence goes on along the minus strand of DASQJO010000523.1, from coordinate 4,011 downwards.
GAGCGTGACGCGGCGTCAGCGCTCCGTCGATCGCCCGGTGTGTTGCCCCGGGGTTGTGTTCCCTCCGTGAGAACCGCCCGGCAAGAATGCCGGAGTGACGTCCTCTCCGGTCACCGTCCGTCGCCGCATCCTCCTCGCCGCCGCCACCGTCCTCGCGCTCGCCGGCTGCGGCAGCGGGGGTGCGCCCGCGGACGGACAGGCGAACCTCCCGCCGCCCGCGTCGCGCTCCACCGCTGCGGGGACGGCGTCCCAGCCCGCCGCCACGACGACGACGCGCACGACCACCGGTGCCTCCCCGTCGGCGCGGAAGGCGGGCGGCGGGTCGATCACCCTCGCGTTCGCCGGCGACGTCCACTTCGAGGGGACCGCCGGGGCCTCGCTCAACGGCGGACGGGTCGGTTCGGCCTTCGGTGTGCTCAGGAGCGCGGACCTCGCCGTCGTCAACCTCGAGACGGCCGTCACGGACCGCGGCACGGCGCAGCCGAAGGAGTTCACGTTCCGCGCGCCCGCCGCCGCCTTCGGCGTCCTCAAGCGCGCCGGCGTGGACGCCGTCACGATCGCCAACAACCACGGCATGGACTACGGCCGGGTGGGCCTGTCCGACACCCTTGCCGGGGCGCAGCGGTACGGGATGCCGCTGATCGGCGCGGGCAAGGACGACACGGCGGCCTGGACGCCGTTGCGCCGGACGATCGACGGTGTCCGCGTGTCGGTGATCGCCGCGACCGACGTCCTCGACGACTTCGCGGTCAGCGCCTGGGTCGCCAAGCCGGGTGTGCCGGGGCTGGCGTCCGCGAAGAACACCGACCGGCTGGTCGACGCCGTGCGCGCCGAGCGCGACAAGGCCGACGTCGTCGCCGTCTTCCTGCACTGGGGCAAGGAGACGGTCTACTGCCCGACGGCCCGGCAGCAGCAGCTCGCCCGCGACCTCTCCGACGCCGGCGCGGACATCGTCGTCGGCAGCCACGCCCACGTCGTCGAGCCGCACACCCGCGTCGGCCGGACGGTCGTCGACTACGGGCTGGGCAACTTCCAGTTCTACGCGCGCGGCGGCCCCGGCTCCGAGACCGGCGTCCTCACCGTGACGGCGACCAGCAGCGGCGCAGGCGACGCCACCTGGCACCAGGCGACGATCGTGGGCGGCGCCCCGAGGGCCTTGACGGGTTCGGCCGCGGACGCGCAGCAGGCGGCCCAGAACCGCCGCTTCTCCTCCTGCTGACGCGCTCGCCCCGGGCGGAGGCCGAGGGGTGAGACGGCGCGTCAAGGGTCTGTACAGGTGACCACGCATGCACTTAACGTGAGCCGCATCGGGGGGCTGGTCGGCGGCTCGAACGGTCGTGGGCTTTCGGGAGGAGCGGCACATGCTCACAGCTCTGCTCGTGACGAGTTGCCTCGTCATGGCGGTCCTGTTCGTCGTCATCGCCTCGTTCCTGCAGGGCCAGGGGTTCCGGCGTGCGGCTCGCGCCGACCTCGTGGCCGCACTGTGCTGCGTCGTCAGCGCCGTGGTCCTCACGCGAGGAGAGACGGTCGTGCCGTTCGCCGTCCTTGTGACCGCGACACTGCTCGGCACGACCAGCCTGCGCGCCGTCCGCATCGGCCGGGGATGAGCGCATGCATGGACATGCACTGACGTGTATGCTCATGCATCATGACGACGATCGCGGTGGCGGGAGCCAGCGGCTACGCCGGTGGTGAGGTCCTCCGCCTCGCGCTCGGCCACCCCGAGCTCACGGTCGGCGCCGTCACCGCGTCCTCCAGTGCCGGCAGCCGCCTCGGCGAGCACCATCCCAACCTCGTGCCGCTGGCCGACCGGGTGCTCGAGGAGACCACGCCGCAGACCCTCGCCGGGCACGACGTCGTGGTCCTGGCCCTGCCGCACGGTGCGAGCGGGACGATCGCCGCAGCCCTGCCGCCCGAGGTCGTCGTCGTCGACTGCGGCGCCGACCACCGGCTCACCGACCCGGCCGCCTGGGCCGCCTTCTACGGCGGGGAGCACGCGTCGCCCTGGCCCTACGGGCTGCCGGAACTGCCGCACGTCGACGGGTCGCGGCAGCGCGACGTCCTGGCCGGGGCCCGCCGGGTCGCCGTCCCCGGCTGCTATCCGACCGCCGCCTCGCTCGCCCTGGCTCCGGGCTTCGCGGCCGGCCTGCTCGAGCCGGACGACGTGGTCGTGGTCGCGGCGTCCGGGACGAGCGGGGCCGGGCGCAAGGCCGCGCCCCACCTGCTCGCCACCGAGGTCGCCGGCTCGATGACGCCCTACGGCGTCGGCGGCGTCCACCGCCACACCCCGGAGATCGAGCAGAACCTCACGGCGGCGGCCGGGACGCCGGTGACCGTCAGCTTCACGCCGACCCTCGCGCCCATGCCCCGCGGCATCCTCGCGACCTGCACGGCCCGGGTGGCGGCGGACGCCGACAGCGGCGAGCTCCGCAAGGTCTGGACGGAGGCCTACGCCGACGAGCCGTTCGTGCACGTGCTCCCCGAGGGCGCCTGGCCGCGGACGGCGGACACCCTCGGCGCCAACACCGTCCACCTGCAGGTCGCGCACGACCCACGGACGCGCCGCGTCGTCGTGGTCGCCGCCGTCGACAACCTCACCAAGGGCACCGGCGGCGCCGCGCTGCAGTGCGTGAACCTCGCCCTCGACCTCCCCGAGACGCTCGGACTGCCCGTCGTGGGGGTGGCACCGTGAGCGTCAGTGCACCCCGGGGCTTCCGGGCGGCGGGCGTGACGGCCGGGCTCAAGGCGAGCGGGACTCCCGACCTCGCGCTCGTGGTCAACGACGGACCCGAGCACGCCGCCGCGGCCGTCTTCACGAGCAACCGGGTGCAGGCCGCCCCGGTCGTGTGGTCTCGGCAGGTCGTCGCCGACGGCCGGGTCGACGCCGTAGTCCTCAACTCCGGCGGCGCGAACGCCTGCACCGGCCCCGAGGGGTTCGCGGACACGCACCGCACGGCCGAGCACGCCGCCGCCGCACTCGGGGTCGCCGCGGGCGACGTGGCCGTGTGCTCCACCGGCCTCATCGGCGAGCGGCTCCCTATGGACCGGCTCCTGCCCGGGGTCGACGCGGCGGCAGCGGCCCTGGCACCCGACGGGGGGCAGGCCGCCGCCGAGGCCATCAGGACCACCGACACCGTCGCCAAGACCGCCGTGGCCGAGCGCGACGGATGGTGCGTCGGCGGCATGGCCAAGGGCGCGGGCATGCTCGCGCCGGGACTCGCGACCATGCTCGTGGTGCTCACGACGGACGCCGCCGCCTCGCCCGAGGAGCTGGACGGCGCCCTGGGCGCCGCGACCAGGGCGACCTTCGACCGCGTCGACTCCGACGGGTGCATGTCGACGAACGACACCGTCGTGCTGCTCGCCAGTGGTGCCTCGGGCGTCCGGCCCGCGCCGGCCGACCTGGCCGGCGCCGTGCAGGAGGTGTGCGCCTCCCTCGCCCGGCAGCTCGTGGCGGACGCCGAGGGCGCCGAGCACGACATCGCGATCGACGTCGTGCACGCCGCCACCGAGGACGACGCCGTCGAGGTCGGCCGCGCCGTCGCCCGGAGCAACCTGTTCAAGGCCGCGGTCTTCGGCCGGGATCCGAACTGGGGCCGGGTGCTCGCCGCTGTCGGCACCACCCGGGCCGCCTTCGACCCCCTCGCGCTCGACGTCGCGATCAACGGCGTCCAGGTGTGCAGGGCCGGCGCCGCGGGCGACGACCGCGCGAAGGTGGACCTCGCCCCACGCGAGGTACGGGTGCTCGTCGACCTGCACGCCGGCGAGGCGACCGCCACGGTGTGGACCAACGACCTCACCCACGCCTACGTCCACGAGAACAGCGCGTACTCGACGTGAGCGAGCTCACCGCCCAGCAGAAGGCCGCCGTCCTCGTCGAGGCGCTGCCGTGGCTGCGCCGGTTCGCGGGCGCGGTCGTCGTCCTCAAGTACGGCGGGCACGCGATGGTCGACGAGGAGCTCAAGCGCGCCTTCGCGCAGGACGTCGTCTTCCTCCGGTCGGCGGGGCTCA
>DASQJO010000522.1:0-3922 GCA_035630955.1 Kineosporiaceae bacterium | reverse complement strand
ACTGGCGGCTCACGCCGCCGGCCCGGGATCGGGTCCGCGGCCTCATCTATCCGGTGCCGGACCCGCGCTACCCCTTCCTCGGCGTCCACCTGACGCGGCGGCACGACGGCGAGGTGCTCGTGGGTCCGAACGCCGTCCTCGCGCTGGGGCGGGAGGGCTACCGCTGGCGCGACGTCGACCTCGGCGACCTCGGCGAGCTCGCCCGGTGGCCCGGCATGTGGCGGCTGGCGCGCCGGCACTGGCGGACCGGCGTCCGGGAGACGACCGTCTCGCTGTCGAAGCGGGCGTTCACCAAGGCAGCGCGCCGCTACATGCCGTCGCTGGAGACCGACGACCTGGTGCGTGCCGAGGCCGGCGTCCGGGCGCAGGCGGTCGCGCGGGACGGCTCGCTGCTCGACGACTTCGTCGTCGACGTCTCCGGGGCCGTCGTCGCCGTCCGCAACGCGCCCTCGCCGGCAGCGACATCGAGCCTGGCCATCGCCGAGCACATCGCCGACCGCGTGCCGGTGCTGCACCCCTGAGGAAGCCTCAGCGGAGGAACGTCGGCGCGTAGCCCGGGGCGGAGCGCGCCATGGCCGCCGACGCGCGGTCGGCCAGGCCGGGGGCCCAGCGGGTGAGGGCCCACAATTGCCGGCCGCGGCGCGGCACGACCACGATCGCGCGGTTCCTCCGGACGCCCTCCAGGGCCGCGGCCGCCGTCTCCTCGGCGGTGGCGAGCCTTCCCGTGCGCAGCGGCGCGATCGACTCGCGGATGCTCCGCGTCTCGCCCTGCGTGCTCGTGACGGTGTGATCGAGCAGAGGGGTGTCCACGAAGGACGGGCAGAGCGTCACCACCCGGACGCCGTACCGCGCGGCCTCGGCGCGCAGGCCCAGGGAGTAGCCGACGACGGCGTGCTTGCTCGCCCCGTAGGCGCCGAGGCCCGGGCCGGAGGTCAGCCCGGCGAGGCTGGCGGTGTTGAGGATCGCGCCCCGGCCCTGCTTGACGAGCAGCGGGTACGCGGCGGCCACGCCGTGCACGACGCCGAAGAGGTTGACCTCGAGCACCCGCCGCCAGTCGGCGAGGTCGACCTCCGGGGTGTCGACGGCGGCCTGCGGGGGAACGCCGGCGTTGTTGACCATGAGGTGCAGGCCTCGCCGGCGGTGGACGTCGTGCACGGCCGCGGCGACGGCGTCGGCGTCCGTGACGTCGAGCTCGACGCCCTCGGCGTCCGGCAGATCCTTGGCGACCCGTGCCGCCCCCTCGCCGTCCAGGTCCGCCAGGACGACGTACCAGCCGTCCGCGGCGAGCTGCCGCGCGAGCTCGCGGCCGATGCCGGAGGCGGCTCCCGTGACGATCGCGGTCCCGATGCTCATGGCTGCTCCTGGGCGCGCGGGAGGGCGCCGGTGTGGGCGAGGAAGAGGTCGGCGAACACCTCCGGGTGCTCGCGCTGCGGGATGTGGCCGGCCGTCGGGTCGACCCGCACGGTCGCGCCCGGGAAGGCACGCCGGGCCCGCCGCGAGGCGTGGGCGCTGACGAGCTTGTCCCGCCCGCCGTACAGCACGAGCACCGGGGCTGACACCTCCCGGCCGAGCTGCCACACCAGGCGGTTCTGCAGCAGGTGGGTGCGCACGAGCCCGCGCAGGCTGCCCAGAAAGGCCGGTCCGGCGTGCGGCAGCGCGCTGTGCGTCGCGATCTCGTCGGCGAGGGCGGCCAGCTGCTCGTCGGTCACGAGCGAGGGCTCGGCGAAGATGATCTCGAGGAGCTCGCGGGCGCGACGCTCCGGGGGACGGCGGGCGCCGGCGGCCGCGAGCCTGTCGCCGAGCCGCGGCGTCGCGAGCACCATCAGGCCGAGGCCGCTGCGGGTCGGGACGCGGCGTGGGAGCGCGGGCGAGACGAGGGTGAGGGTCCGGACGAGGTCCGGGCGCCGGGCGGCGACGATCAGAGCGACCAGCCCGCCGAGGGAGTTGCCGGCCAGGTGCACCGGGCCGCCCAGCCGGGTGATCGCCGCGACGAGGGCGCGGGCGTGGGCGGTGGGTGTGTAGTCGCCGTCGGGCGCGGCGGGGGAGTCGCCGTGACCGGGCAGGTCGAGCGCCCAGGCGTCGAGCGCGCCGCCGAGCAGGGGCAGGACGCCGAGCCAGTCGGTGGTGCTCTGCCCGAGCCCGTGGACGAGCACCGCCGTCTCCGCACCCGCCGGCGCCCCCTCGACGTGCCGGGCGGACAGGCGCTGCCGCCCGATGTCCAGCGTCTCCCGCACGACCGGATGCGGCCTGGCGGCGACGTCCCCGCTCATCGGCCCAGTCTCGAGCGCTGTTGAACCTCAGTCAACAGCGCTGCGGGTCCGGGAGACGAAGACGAGGTCGCCGTACTCGTCCTCGTGCTTGGCGATCCAACCCTTGACGAACGGGCACACCGGAACCACGCGCAGGCCGCGCGCCCGGACGTCGTCCAGCGCCCACCGCACGAGCTGTGACGCGACGCCCTGCCCCTCGAAGGAGGGGTCGGTCTCGGTGTGCGTGAAGATCACCAGCTGGCCCGTCGGAACGGCCTCCGCGAACGCGGCGACGCGTCCCTCCACCGAGCCCGTGTAGCGGGTGCCGGCGTCGTCCCGGGCGAGGTCCAGCTCCCGGCCGTCCTTGGTGGTGGCAGTCATGTCCAGCAGTCTGCCGCCGGGACGCCGCGCGGGTGTCGGCGGGCCGGTCGGCTCGACGGTCGGCTCGACGGTCACCGCGACGATCAGCGGCGGTCGACCTTGACCACCGCCGTCCGGCCGTCGCCGAGCGTCACCCGGGCGCGGCCCGCGGCGTGCAGTCCGCCGAGTGCCTCCCGCTGGGTCTTGACGTCGATCGCGAGCGTCTCGCGGGCGAGCATCGACCGGAACTCCCCGGCGGCGGCGAGCACTCCCTCGTCGTCCGCGGCGACGGTGAGGAGGATCCGGTCGCCGACGGCGAGCCCGGCGTCGCGGCGCACCTGCTGCACCGCGCGCACGAGGTCGCGGGCCAGGCCCTCGCGGGCGAGCTCCGGCGACACCGTCAGGTCGAGCACGACGAAGCCGCCGCTCGGCAGCACCGCCACCGCGTCCGACCCGGAGGCGTCCCCGGCCACGACGGTCTCGAGCGTGTACTCGCCCTCCTCGAGGGGCACGCCGCCGCACAGCACGGTGCCGTCCTCCTGGACCGCCCAGTCGCCGGTCTTGCTCGCGCGGATGACGCCCTGCACGTCCTTGCCCAGTCGTGGACCGGCGGCGCGGGCGTTCACCGTCAGCCGCTGCGTGACGCCGAGCTGCGTCGCCTCGGCGTCGTCGAGCCCGAGCAGCCGCACCGCCTTGACGTTGACCTCGTCGGCCAGGATGTCGGTGAACGGCTTGAGTTCGGCGGGCTCGGCCACGACGACGGTGAGCGCCGGCAGCGGCTGGCGCACCCGCAGGTTCTGCGCCTTGCGGACGCCGAGGGTCGTGGAGGCGACCTCGCGGGCCTTGTCCATGCTCGCCACGAGGTCGGGATCGGCGGGCAGGTCGTCCGCCGAGGACCAGTCGAGCAGGTGGACGCTGCGGCCGCCGGTGAGCCCCCGCCAGATCTCCTCCGTCGTGAGCGGCAGCAGCGGCGCCGCGACCCGGCACACCGTCTCGAGCACCGTGTAGAGGGTGTCGAAGGCGTCGCGGGCGTCGTCCGTGACGCCGTCCGTCGCCCAGAACCGCTCGCGCGACCGGCGCACGTACCAGTTCGTGAGCACATCGAGGAACTCCCGCAGGCTCTGGCACGCGCCCGCGATGTCGAAGGCGTCGAGCTGCTCCGTGACGTCCGCGACCAGGTCGTGCGTCTTGGCCAGCGCGTACCGGTCGAGGACGTCGGCGGAGTCGGTCCGCCGCACGGCCTCGTAGCCGGAGCCGGCGCTGTTGGCGTACAGCGAGAAGAAGTACCAGACGTTCCACAGTGGAAGCAGCAC
>DASQJO010000521.1:0-4104 GCA_035630955.1 Kineosporiaceae bacterium | reverse complement strand
CCCGACCCCGCCTTGCCGGCGTACCGGAGCACCCGTCTGCCCGGCCCGTCGGACCACAGGCCCAGCAGCAGGGCGCCGACCCGGCCGGCGTCGTCGGTCTCGGCGCGCCAGCCGCCGACCACGCACGACTCCACGCGCTGGTGCGCGAGCTTGACCCAGTCCCCCGACCGCGCGCCCTCCCGGTAGGGCGAGGCGCGCCGCTTGGCGACGATCCCCTCCAGCCCCCGCTCGCGGGTGGCGTCGAGCAGCGCGGGGCCGTCGTCGTAGACGGGCGAGAGCTGCCATGCCGTCCCGCTCGGCCCGAGGCGCTCGAGCGCCTCGCGGCGCTCCTGCCACGGGCGCCCGGTCAGGTCGACGCCGTAGAGGCGCAGGACGTCGAAGGCGATGAGCGTCGCCGGCGCGGCGGAGGCGAGCACGGCGGCACGGCGCGCGTCACGCACGTGGAAGCGCTCGGCGAGCGCGGAGAAGCTCGGGACGCCGGTGCGCAGGACGACCACCTCGCCGTCGAGGAGGACGTCGGCGTGCGCGGCGGCGAGCCCCGCGAGCTCGGGGAAGGCGACGGTGACGTCGTTGCCGCGGCGGCTCCACAGCCGGACCCGGCCGTCCTGCACGTCGGCCAGCACCCGCATGCCGTCCCACTTGACCTCGTACGCCCACGTGGACCCGTCCAGCGGGAGGCCGCCGACCCGTTCGGCGGGGACGGCGAGCATGGGCAGCACCCCCACATGCTGCCCCGGTCGGGGCAACGGTGCGCGCGTGGGCTGGCGTTATCGCTGAATCACGGGCCATCCTGGCTGGTACGACGCGTCGCGCGCCTACCGGCCCCCTCCCTGGTGGGCGCGCGAGGCGCCTGCCGCGCCGGGAGCACGACCAGCGATGAGAAGCGGCGGCGACCGGCGTCCATCAGTCAGTGGGGGTCGAACGAGGCGAAGGGGTGAGGTCCGATGCGCGCGATCTGGAAGGGCGCGGTCTCGTTCGGCCTCGTCAACGTGCCGGTCCGGCTCTTCGCGGCGACGCAGGAGCACGACATCCGGTTCCACCAGGTGCACCGCGAGGACGGTGGCCGGATCCGGATGAAGCGGACGTGCAGCATCGACGGCGAGGAGGTCCCGTACGACCAGATCGCCAAGGGCTACGAGTCCGCCGACGGGCGCCTGGTCATCCTCACCGACGAGGACTTCGCGGGCCTCCCCCTGGCGACCGGGCGGGAGATCGAGGTCGTCGAGTTCGTGCCGGTCGAGCAGGTCGACCCGATCCTCTACGGGCGCACGTACTACCTCGAGCCCGAGTCGCGGGCGGCCAAGCCCTACGTCCTGCTCCGCGAGGCGCTGGAGACCACGCAACGGCTGGCCGTCGTCAAGGTCGCGATGCGCCAGCGCGAGAGCCTCGCGGTGCTCCGGGTCCGCGACAAGGTCATCGTGCTGCAGACGCTGCTCTGGCCGGACGAGGTGCGGCAGGCGTCCTTCGACATCCTCGACCAGGACGTCGACCTGCGCCCGCAGGAGCTGACGATGGCGCAGTCGCTCATCGAGAGCCTGGCCGCCGACTTCGAGCCCGACCAGTTCGAGGACGAGTACGCCACGGCGCTGTCCGCGCTCGTCGACGCCAAGCTCGAGGGCGCCGCCCCCGCGCCCGCCGCCGAGGTCGAGGCCGGCGCGAGCACCGAGGTGGTCGACCTGCTCACCGCCCTGCAGCGCAGCGTCGAGCGTGCGCGCTCCTCGCGCGGCGAGGACGCCGGTGGCGCGGGCGAGCCCGCCGCGTCGAAGGCCGCAGCCCGGGCCGCCGAGACGGACACTCCGACCGAGACGAAGCCGGCCAGGAAGACGGCGTCGAAGTCGGCAGCCAAGACCGCCTCGAAGCCGGCGGCGGCGAAGACGACCGCGGCGAAGACGGCGAAGGCCGCCGAGAAGAAGCCCGCCGAGAAGAAGCCCGCCGCCAAGCGGGCGACGCGCAAGTCCGCCTGACGGCCCGGCGCCGAGTCAGTCGAGCAGGTCGTGGCGGACGATCGTGTCGCCGCGGGACGGGCCGACGCCGATCGCGGAGATCCTCGCGCCGGACAGCTCCTCGACGGCGAGCACGTACTGCTGCGCCGCCTTCGGCAGGTCCTCGAAGCGGCGGGCGCCGGCGACGTCCTCGCTCCAGCCCTCGAGGTGCTCGTAGATCGGCGTCGCGTGGTGGAACTCCGTCTGCGTCATCGGCAGCTCGTCGTGCCGGACGCCGTCCACGTCGTACCCCACGCAGACGGGCACCCGCTCGAAGCCGGTGAGCACGTCGAGCTTGGTGAGCACGAGGTCCGTGACGCCGTTGACCCGCGCGGCGTACCGGACGACGAGCGCGTCGTACCAGCCGCAGCGGCGCGGCCGCCCCGTCGTGGTGCCGTACTCGCTGCCGACGTCCCGGAGCCGCTCGCCGTCGGCGTCCAGCAGCTCGGTGGGGAACGGCCCCTCGCCCACCCGGGTCGTGTAGGCCTTCGCGACGGCGACGACGCGGTCGATCCGGGTCGGCGGGACGCCGCTGCCGGTGCAGGCCCCGCCGGCGGTCGCGTTGGAGGACGTCACGAAGGGATAGGTGCCGTGGTCGACGTCCAGCATGGTCGCCTGGCCGCCCTCGAACAGCACCGTGCCCCCGGCGTCCAGGGCCCGGTTGAGCACGAGCGCGGTGTCGGCGACCATCGGGCGGAGCCGCTCGGCGTAGCCGAGGAGCTGGTCGGCGATCTCGTCGACGGTGATGGCCCGCCTGTTGTAGACCTTCACGAGGATCTGGTTCTTGAGGTCGAGCGCGCCCTCGACCTTCTGCCGCAGGATGCCCTCGTCGAACAGGTCCTCGACGCGGATCCCGATGCGGTTCATCTTGTCCGCGTAGGTGGGGCCGATGCCGCGGCCCGTCGTCCCGATCCGGCGCTTGCCGAGGAACCGCTCGGTGACCTTGTCCAGCGTCGTGTTGTAGCCGGGGATGACGTGCGCGGCCGACGAGACCAGCAGCCGGGAGCAGTCGACGCCGCGCGCGGTCAGCGCGTCGATCTCCTCGAGGAGGACGCCGAGGTCGACGACGACCCCGTTGCCGATCACCGGCACGCAGCCCGGCGTCAGGATCCCCGACGGCAGCAGGTGGAGCGCGTACTTCTCGCCGTCGACGACGACCGTGTGGCCCGCGTTGTTGCCGCCGTTGAACTTGACCACGTAGTCGACGCGCTCACCGAGCGTGTCCGTGGCCTTCCCCTTGCCCTCGTCGCCCCACTGGGCACCGACGAGCACGACAGCGGGCATGACCGCGAGGGTAGCGCAGGGTTCAGGAGCGGCCCGTCAGCGCAGACGGCCCGCGAGCGCCTCCCCGAGCGCGTTCCCGGACAGCCACGCCTGCTCCACGCGGGACCGCGGACCCCAGGCGTCGCCGCAGACCCCGACGGGCAGCTGGTCGTCGAGCGCGAAGGGCCGGTCCTGGGTGACGCATGGTGCGGCGAGCGACCAGCGCCGGACCTTCGCGAACACCGGTTCCGGAACCCGGCCGGGTGGCGCGCCGAGCAGGGCGGCGACCTCCGCGAGCACGGGCCGGACGCCTGCCTCGGGGTCGTCGAGGAAGCGCGCGGCGAAGTCGTGCCGGCTGTGCGCGACGAGCACGGGAGCGCCGTCCCCGCGCCGCCGGCCGTCGTCGGCGAGCCGGTCGACGACGTCCGAGCCGAGGACGAACGCGCCGTCCATCGCCGGCCACCAGCGCTCCCGCCACGCCGCCCACACGGTGAGCGTCGGGAACCACTCCAAGCCCGCCTCGAGCCCGAGCCGGTCGGCGAGCGGCGTGGGGAGCAGGTCGATGGCCTGCGGTTGCGGCATCGCGAGCACCACGGCGGAGGCCGGCTCCCCGTCGACGGCGAGCCCGTCGCCGTCGACGTCCACCTGCTCGACCTCCCGGTCGCTGGTCACGTCCACACCCTGGAGCAGATCCTCGACGAGCGACCGCAGCCCACCCGGCGCGGCCCACCGCATCGGTCCCGGCGAGGCGCCCGGGTCGCCCCCGTTCCGGTCGACGACGGCGAAGCTGTCCGTCCACTCCCGTGCGAGACCCCGCTCGCGCCAGCCGTCGGCGACCGCCGCGAACGCGGGGTCGGAG
>DASQJO010000520.1:0-5768 GCA_035630955.1 Kineosporiaceae bacterium | reverse complement strand
CCCCGACCAGGAGGAGCCGCCAGGCCGGGTCATGGGCGCGCAGCCCCTCGAGCACCTCGAGCGCCCACCCGACGTCCTTCACGGGCACGGCCCAGCCCACGAGGGCGAGCGTGCGCGACGCACGGTCGGTCTTCGTTGTCGGGTAGCGGTCGAACTGCTGGACGACGGGCACGACGTGCACCCGCTGATCGGGCCGCAGCGGCAGCGCCTCGCGGGCGAGCGCGACGACGTGGTCGCCGACGAGGACCAGGTCGTCGACGCGGCCGTAGTCGATGACGTGCGCCTGGACGGAGAAGGCCTCGATGCGGTGCAACCGGACGGCGAGCCGGGCGGTGTCCGGCACGTGCAGGCTCGCCCAGATCGCCGCCTCCATGGCCCAGTCGACGACGACGAGGTCGGCCCAGGCGAGCAGCTCCGCGGCCGGCGACGCCGGCGCGGGCGCGGTGCTCGGGACGGCGTCGGCGCGCCCGGTCGCCCGTGCGAGCCGCTCGGCCACGAGCGGGCCGAAGCCGGGGACCGCGAGCCCTTCCGGAGGTGCCGTGAGGTCGAGCACCCGCAGGTGCGCGCCGGACGCCTCGATCCGGCGGGTGAGGTCGGCGACGAAGTTCGTGTTCTCGCCGTGCACCAGCAGCACGCGGCGAGCGGGCCCGGCCGGGGGAGCGGGGCGATCGGGCCGCAGCGGAGTCGTCACCAGCCGGTACGCGGTGCTCCTGGTCAGCGGAGCGAGGAACGCCCGCGGTCCGAGGGCCAGCGGCGAGTCGACGTCGTCGTTGTGCAGGGTCCGATGCAGCAGGACGCCGAGAGCACCGGCGAGCAGCCGCGCCGCGACGCTCAGGTCCTCCAGCGGGTTCTCGCCGCCGGGCAGGCCGGGCCCGGGCAAGAAGGCGTCGGCGACCGCGAGCACCGGCGCGAGCTGCTCGTGCAGCTCGTCGGTGTCGGGCACCTGCCCGTCGTCGAGCCGGGCCAGCAGGGCCTCGAGGCGCAGTTCGGCCCGCAGCGCCGGCACCTCGCTCTCGCGCCGGACCCGGTCCGCGAGCCGGCCGGCGTGGCGCCGCAGCGCGGGAGCCTCGGGCGGCGCCGACAGCTGGAAGGCCTTCCTCCGCATGGCGCGGATCAGGCCGGGCGCGGCGGCGCGGGCCGCCGGCCGCGTCGACGGGTCGGCGTGCGCCGCCTCCCAGGCCTGCAGGACGGCCGCCGGGTCGACGGCGCCGGGCTGGGCGAGCAGTCCCAGCGCGCGCCTCAGCGGAGCGGTGCGGTCGAGGACGGCGGGGGTCACGACCACTCGGCCAGCGTGCGCGCGACGAGCGGGGCGGCGTGCCCGTCCCCGTAGGGCGTGGCCCGCGGCCCGTCCGGCACCGGGCGGGCGACGAACTCCGGCAGCCGTGCCAGAAGCTCCGGCGTGCCGGCGAGGACGTTCCAGCCGCCCTCCAGGGTCTCGACCCACTCGGTCTCGGTCCGCACCGTCGTGCACAGCCGGTCGAGGAGGAAGGCCTCCTTCTGCAGCCCGCCGCTGTCCGTCACGACCCCGCGCGAGCCCAGCACGGCGGCCACCATCTCGGGATAGGGGAGCGGGCGCGCGACGACGATGCCGCCGCCGGGCCCGGAGCGGTGCAGGTCCACGCCGGACTCCTCGGCCTTGGCGACCAGCCGCGGGTGGGCGAGGAGCAGCACGGGCAGGTCGAGCGCGGCGAGGGCCGTGACGATGGCCTCCAGCCGCTGCGGGTCGTCGGTGTTCTCCGCGCGGTGGATCGTCGAGACAAGGTAGTCACCGGCGATCCCGGCCGGCGCGGCAGGCGGGTCGGCGAGCACGGCGTCCCGCACCCGGAAGCACACGTCCGTCATCACGTCGCCGACGAGCACGGTCCGCTTGGCGAGGCCCTCGCTCGCGAGGTGGTCGACGGCCACCTGCGTCGGTGCGAGCAGCAGATCCGCGGCGTGGTCGGTGAGCACCCGGTTGTGCTCCTCGGGCATCGCCCGGTTGAACGAGCGCAGACCCGCCTCGAGGTGCGCCACCGGCAGGTGCATCTTCACCGCCGAGAGCGCGCCCGCGATGGTGGAGTTGGTGTCGCCGTACACCAGCACCCAGTCCGGGCGCTGCGCGTCGAGGACGCCGTCCAGCGCCGAGAGCATCGTGCCGGTCTGGACGCCGTGCGAGCCGGAACCGACGCCGAGGTGGACGTCCGGCTGCGGGATGGCCAGGTCCGCGAAGAACACGTCGGAGAGCCGGTCGTCGTAGTGCTGGCCGGTGTGGACGATGACGTGCTCGTGTCCCGCGGCCGACAGGGCCGCCGCGACGGGGGCGAGCTTCACGAACTGCGGGCGCGCGCCCACGATGCTGACGACCTTCATGAACCTTCCGATCCCGCGGACGAGGTGGTTGCGGCCGCCGCAACCGTAGCGGGCGGTGCCGACGGCACCGCGGAGACGGCCGTGAGGTGGGCGATGAGCTGGTCCGTCCCGGGCGGGAGCACGGTCGTGACGCCGCTCCAGCGCCGGGCCAGCTCCGCGCTCTCGGCGTCCCCCGCGACCACGGCGTCCACGTCCGCGGAGGGTCCCGCGCCCCCCGGCGCGAGCGGGCCGGCGAGGGCCGCGGTGACGAGCGTGGGTACCGGGCGCACGGTGTGGTACGCCCGGTCGAGCACGGGCCTCACCGGCCCGGGCAGGCGGCGCCGGACGCGCGCCAGCGGGGGGCGCGCCAGCCTGCGTTGCAGCGACCGGAGATCGACGGTGACCGCTCCGGGCAGGGCGGAGCTCGGGGGTGGCGCCGACGCGGTGACGACGACGGGCTCCCCGCCGATCCCCGTGATCCAGGTGGCGAGGCGCCCGATCTCGTGGCGGGAACCGCCGCCGAGGTCGACGAGCAGCACCCGCGGCCAGGGGCGGCGCGTCGTGCCCCCGGGCGGCGGCACGACGGCCTCCCCGTAGCAGCGCGCCAGCAGCCGGGCGGCGCCGTCCGGCGAGCTGCGCCAGGGGGCCAGCAGGGTGGCCGGGAACGGCCGGTGCGGAGGCCGGACCTCGCCGGGCTCCTGCTCGCGGCCGTCGCCGACCTCGGCCAGGCGGAGGTCGGCGACGGCCTCGAGCAGGGTGACGACGTCGGCGGCGGGCCGGACGATGCGGACGGCTCCGGTTCCGGCGACCTCGTCGACCAGGTCCTCCGACCCGGGGGCGCGCGCGAGAACGGCCGGGACGCCGGCGGCGAACGCGGTCGTCAGCAGGGGGTCCGCGGCGGCCAGGGGGTCCGGCCCGACGACGAGGTCGACGGCGGGTGTGCCCGTGAACAGGGCCAGCGCGTCCTCGGGCGCGACCCGGACGAGTCGCCGCTCGACCCCCAGCCTGCCCGCGAGCGCGACGAGTGCCTCGACGCCCTCGGCGGCCACGACCGTCAGGGTGGTCGTGGCACCGGCCAGGACGTCCGCCGCCAGTGCCCGGACCAGCGGCTCCGCAGCGCCGGGCGGCCCCAGCAGGAGCCATCGCGTCGCCGGCAGCGCGTCCTCCGGGCCCGCCGAGGCCGTCTGGACGGCCGAGGTCGTCGGGGCGGCCGAGGTCGTCGGGGCGGTGCCCGGTGCCGTGAGCCCGTGCCGGACGTCCGGGTAGGGCAGCATCTCGAACCGCGCTCGGCGCGGCGCGGCCGGCGGCTCCCCGTCGCGCCCGGCGTCACGGTGGCGATCGAGGTGTCGGTCGAGATGGCGGCCGAGGAGGCGCACCAGGTGCTCGCACGGGGCGAGGACGCCGTCGGCCCGGTCCAACACGGCCTGCCACGCGGCCGCCCGCGTCTCGTCTGCGTCCGACGCCCCTAGCAGCGGCAGCGCGGAGGCCAGGTGCTCGCCGACGACGAGACGGGCGCTCTCCGGCGCGACGCGCGCCACCGCCGCCGCGACCGGCACGGCGGCGTGAGCGTGCACGACCACGGCCTTGCCCAGCAGGTCCGCGGCGTCGTGCGAGAGCGCGGCCGCGATCGCGTCGATCCCGGTGGGATCGCCGGGCGTGATCGAGGCCGCCACGACGACACGCCGGACCGTGACGTGCGTGGAGCCGGGGTGGGCACCGACGAGGGCGGCCTCGGCGGCCTCGGCGGTCTCGTCCGGGTCCTGCCGCGAGACCAGGTGGACGACGGTGACGTCCGCCCCGGCTCGCGCGGCGACGTCCACGCCGGCCGCGACGGCGGCGTCCAAGGGCGACCCGGCAGCCGCGACCGGGTACCACGGGGTCACGACCAGCAGCGGGGCGCCCACGGGCACGTCTCCTTCGTCGGGGCCGCCGTCCGCACCGCACGGAAGGACAGGCAGGTCGGCGGCCGGGAGCGATCGTAGCCCTGCCGCCGATAGGCTGACGGACGCCGAACAGCCGAGAAGGGACCCTTGTGAAGATCGCCGTCATCGCCCTCGGGAAGATCGGGCTGCCGCTCGCCGTGCAGTTCGCCGACCGCGGACACGACGTGGTCGGCGTGGACGTGAACCGCGCCGTCGTCGACCTCGTCAACGCGGGCACCGAGCCCTTCCCGGGCGAGGCCCACCTGGGTCAGAAGCTGGCCGAGCTCGTCCCGGCCGGGCGGCTGCGCGCCACCACCGACTACGCGGAGGCCGTGCCGGGCGCGGACGCCGTCGTCCTCGTCGTGCCGCTCTTCGTCGACGAGAAGACCGCCGAGCCCGACTTCGGCTGGATGGACTCCGCGACGCAGAGCCTCGCGCGGCACCTGACGCCCGGCACCCTCGTCTCCTACGAGACCACGCTGCCGGTGGGCACCACCCGCGCGCGCTGGAAGCCGATGCTCGAGGATGGCTCGGGCCTGGTCGAGGGTCACGACTTCCACCTCGTCTTCAGCCCGGAGCGGGTGCTCACCGGGCGGGTCTTGGCGGACCTGCGCAAGTACCCCAAGCTCGTCGGCGGCCTCTCGGCCGAGGGTGCGCGGCGGGCCACCGAGTTCTACGAGGCGGTGCTCGAGTTCGACGAGCGGCCCGACCTGGCCCGCGGCAACGGGGTCTGGGACCTGGGCAGCGCGGAGGCCGCCGAGATGGCCAAGCTGGCGGAGACGACGTACCGCGACGTCAACATCGGGCTCGCGAACCAGTTCGCGCGGTTCGCGGGAGCGCACGGCGTCGACGTCATGCAGGTCATCGAGGCGAGCAACTCCCAGCCGTACAGCCACATCCACACGCCGGGCATCGCGGTGGGCGGTCACTGCATCCCCGTCTACCCCCGGCTCTACCTGTGGAACGACCCGGACGCCACCGTGGTCCGCGCGGCGCGCGAGGCCAACGCCGGCATGCCCGAGTACACCGTCGGGCTGCTCGAGGGAGCGCACGGCGACCTCGCCGGGCAGACCGTCGCGGTCCTCGGTGCCGCGTACCGCGGCGGGGTCAAGGAGACCGCCTTCTCCGGTGTCTTCGCGACCGTCGAGGCACTGCAGGCCCGGGGGGCGCACGTGGCCGTCCACGATCCGCTGTATGCCGACGAGGAGCTGCAGGCGCTCGGCTTCACCCCGTTCCACCTCGGGGACAAGGCCGACGCCGTCGTCGTCCAGGCCGACCACGCCGCCTACCGGTCGCTGACCGCAGCCGACGTCCCCGGCGTCCGCACCCTCGTCGACGGCCGCCGCGTCACCGACGCCGGCGCGTGGGAGGGCGTGACGCGCCGCGTCATCGGCGCCCCCTGACGGGACCACGTCGCACCGCCCCTCAGCGGACCGAGGCCTTCTCGGGTACGGGGGCCTTCTCGGGGACGGGGGTGGCCGGGGACAGCGTCAGCTCGACCGGCCCCGGGGTGATCCC
>DASQJO010000519.1:0-5143 GCA_035630955.1 Kineosporiaceae bacterium | reverse complement strand
CACGGCGGGGTAGAACCCGACGGCGGCGCTGATGTTCTCCGCGACGGTGGGGCTCCAGAGCGCGAGGGAGCCGCCCATGCAGAAGCCCACGACGCCGATCTCCTGGCTCGTCACCGAGTCGAGCCCCGACAGGTAGGTGGCGGCGCCCGCGACGTCCTTCGCGGCCTGGTCCATCGCCAGGCCCATCATCAGGCGCATCGCCTCGTCCGGCTCGCCCGTCGTGGCGCCGTGGAAGAAGTCCGGCGCGAGCGTGGTGAACCCGGCCGACGCGAAGCGCTCCGCGACGTCCTTGATGTGCCCGACGAGGCCCCACCACTCCTGCACGAGGATGAGCCCGGGGCCGCCGCCCTCGGCCTCCGTCAGGTACCCGTCGGCCGTCCCGCCGTTGCTCGCGAAGGTCACCATCGATCCCATGGCGCACACCCTAGGGCCGTGGTCCCGGTTCGGCGCGCAGGCGGTCGCGGCCCGGGAGGTGGGACTCAGGAGACGGCCACGAGGCGCTTCGCGTAGGCGGTGACGACGCCGGGGTCGGCGCCGGCGACGACGGTGAGCACACCGTGGCGGTACCAGATGGCGATCGTGCCGTTCTTGTCCGACGAGCCCGCGCAGACCCTGCGCCCGCTCCACCTCTGTTCTGTCAGACGCACGCCGCTGCGGCTGATCGAGCTCGCGAGCCGCGAGACCACGGCTCCGGTCACCTGGCTGTCCGCGTAGTACTGCGGCCGGACGGCGAAGAGGAACACCAGGCCCACCGGCGTCCCCTTGGTGGACACCGAGCGGACCGTCGTGGCGCCGAACACCTCGTTGGCGCCCTTGACCCGCGCCATCGGGTTCGGGACCGAGCGCGGCGCGGTGCTCAGCCTGTACCCCTTCACGGCCTTGGGGACGGGCGGCTTCACGGGCGCCAGGGTCGGCGACGGCCTGGGAACCGGTGAGGCGGACGGCGTCACGGACGCCGCCGACACCGGGGCGGGGGCGTCGAGCGAGGGGGACGGCGACGATGACGGCACCCCGTTCGGGGAGGCCGCGGCCGCGAGGTCGGCCTCGCGCGGCACGGAGCAGGCCGCGAGGGAGAGGACGCCGAGCGGGAGGACGGCGAGCGCCCAGGCGAGGGCGGCGACGCGCCCGCGCCCTCCCCGACGGTTGCTGGATCCGCTCACGCGTCGCCACCGTAGCCGATCGGCCGAGGAAGCGGGACCGCAGGTCAGCCCTGGACGACGGACCAGGCCACGCCGTCGAGGATGTCGTGCTCACTGGTGACCACCTCGCGGGCGTCCGCCTCGCGCTGGACGCGGTCGAGGATCTCGCCCCAGACGAGCGCTCCCCCGCCGATGACGTCGACCCGGCCCTGCTCGACGTACGGCAGCTCGGCCCGCTCGGCGCGCGATCGGGCGAGCATGTCGTCGCAGGCCGCGCGGAGGACGGCGACCGGGAGCACCGCGCCGTCGACGGCGGCCGCGTCGTAGGTGGGCAGGGCGAGGGCGTGCGCGGTCAGGGTGGTCACCGTTCCGGCGACGCCGACGAGCGTGCGTGCGCTGCGGAGCTCGACGGCGTCCGCGACGTCGTCGAGCCCCTCGACGACGTCCGCGCGGGCCCGCTCGATCTCGGCGGCGGTGGGCGGGTCGGAGTGCAGGTGGCGCTCCGTCAGCCGGACCGAGCCGACGTCGACGCTGCGCGCCTGGACGGGCCCGTCCGCCCGCTCCCCGAGCACCAGCTCGGTCGACCCGCCGCCGATGTCGACGACGAGGGCCGGCAGCTCGTGGTCCGGCAGCGCCCGGACCGCGCCGGCGAACGTCAGCCGTGCCTCCTCGTCGCCGCTCACGACCCGCGGCTCCACCCCGAGCAGCTCGCGCATCCCGGCCGTGAACGCCTCGCCGTTCGTGGCGTCGCGCAGCGCGGAGGTCGCGACCACGGCGACCTGCTCGGCGCCGGTCTCCGCCACGAGCGCGGCGTAGAACCGGGCCACCGCGAGCGTCCGCTCCAGCGCGGCGTCCGTGATCCGGCCGGTCGCGTCGACGCCCTCGCCGATCCGGACGATCTCGGTCCGGCGGTCGACGTCGGTCAGCGTGCCCCCCGCCGGGTCGACGTCCGCGACGAGCAGCCGCAAGGAGTTCGTGCCGCAGTCCACCACCGCGACCCTGGTCATGTCGGTCGGTCCCCGTCCCCGTCGTCG
Organism: Kineosporiaceae bacterium; assembly: GCA_035630955.1. GTDB lineage: Bacteria > Actinomycetota > Actinomycetes > Actinomycetales > Kineosporiaceae > DATKNA01. The sequence goes on along the minus strand of DASQJO010000519.1, from coordinate 2,970 downwards.
TCCCCGTCCACGTCCCCGTGAGGATCGGGCTGTCCCTGCACACACCGGCCGGCCGCCCACCAGGGCGGGAGCAGGGCGAGCGCCTCGTCGCCCAGGGGGTTCACCCCGTGGCCCGCGACGAGCGCGTGCGCGACGAGCACGTGCAGGCACTTCACCCGGTCGGGCATGCCTCCCGCGGAGACGCCCACGATCTGCGGCACCTCCCCGAACACGTCCTCGAGCTCGCCGCGGCGGCGCAGGTAGTCCTCGTGCGCGGCACGGTAGCGGGCGGCGAGCTCCGGGTCTTCCTCCAGGCGTGTCGTCATCTCACGCATGAGCCCGGACGACTCCAGTGTCCCGACGGCGCTCACCGCGCGCGGGCAGGTGAGGTAGAAGGTCGTCGGGAAGGGGGTGCCGTCGTCGAGCCGGGGCGCCGTCGTCACGACGTCGGGCAGGCCGCAGGGGCAGCGGTGCGCGACGCCGACGACGCCCCGCGGGGGGCGGCGCAGCTGCGCCTCGACCGCCGCCAGGTCGGCGGGGTCCGGTGCGGTCACGGCGTCGTCGTTCCCCCGGACGGGGTGGGCGGCACGGACGGCGCGGGCACCGGCGTGCTCGGCGTCCCCGCCGTGCCCACGGACCGCCAGAGCGTGCCGTACCAGGCCTCGCCGGAGCGGGGCGGCACCGCGGCGGCGGCACTGCGCGGGTCGGTCCGCGTCGCGGCGCCCCGGCCGGGTTCGAGGTTGACGTAGCCGACCTCACCCGGCATCACCATGTGGAGGCGGGACCGCGCCTGCGCCTTGACGTAGGCGGGGTCGTCCCAGCGGGCGCGCTGGGCGCTCAGCTCGTCGACCTCCTTCTGGAGCCGGACGAGTTCCTGCCGGCCGTCCGCGAGCTGCGAGCGCTGCGCCAGGTACGGCCGCACGTACGGAGCGATGAGCAGGGCGAGGATGACGAGGACGCCGGACATCATCGTCACGGGCCGGACGACGGGGAGCCGCCGGGGCGGCCTGGCCGGCGTCCCGCCCCGGGGCCGCGGGGCGCGCCGGGGGCGTCCCTGATCGGGCGCGGCGGAGCGCGCGGCCGGACGGCGGGGCTGGGCGGGACGGCGGACGGGGGCCGCACGCCGGGCCGGCGCCTGCCCGCGGACGGGGTTGGTCCGGTTGGCCCGAGTGGCCCGGGCGGCCCGGCCTGGTGGGACCGGTCGTCGCGGAGTCATGCCGGCACCCCTCCCGCCGTCGTTCGCCCAGCCGTCGGCACACGTCGCTCCCGACCATGCCACGCCGCGGCGTGCGCCGAAGCTGCGACGCGCCCGTGTCGAGTTCGCAGCAGGCGGCGTCAGCCGCGCAGGCGGGGGAACGCGCCGGCGCCCGCGTAGACGGCGGCGTCGTCGAGCTCCTCCTCGATGCGCAGCAGCTGGTTGTACTTCGCGACGCGCTCGGAGCGAGCGGGCGCGCCGGTCTTGATCTGCCCGGAGCCGACGGCGACGGCGAGGTCGGCGATGGTGGTGTCCTCGGTCTCGCCGGAGCGGTGGCTCATCATGGTGCGGTAGCCGCTGCGGTGGGCGAGGTCGACGGCGTCGAGGGTCTCGGTGAGCGTGCCGATCTGGTTGACCTTCACCAGGAGGGCGTTCGCGGCGCCCTCGTCGATGCCGCGCTGGAGCCGCTGCGGGTTGGTGACGAAGAGGTCGTCGCCGACGAGCTGCACACGGGCGCCGAGGGCGGCGGTGATCGCCGTCCAGCCGTCCCAGTCCTCCTCGGACAGCGGGTCCTCGATCGACACGAGCGGGAAGGCGTCGACGAGGCCGCTGTAGTACTCGATCATCTCGTCGGCGGACTTCTGCGCGCCCTCGAAGCGGTAGCCGCCGTCGGCGTGGAACTCGGTCGCGGCGACGTCGAGGGCGAGCGCGATGTCGCTGCCGAGCCGGAAGCCGGCCTGCTCGACGGCGGTGGCGACGAGCTCGAGGGCGTCGCGGTTGGTCGGCAGGCTCGGGGCGAAGCCGCCCTCGTCGCCGAGGCCGGTCGCCAGGCCCTTGCCCTTGAGCACGGACTTCAGCGCCTGGTACGTCTCGGCGCCCCAGCGCAGCGCCTCCCGGAAGGTCGCGGCGCCGATCGGAGCGATCATGAACTCCTGGATGTCGACGCCGCCGTCGGCGTGCGCGCCGCCGTTGAGGATGTTGAGCATCGGCACGGGCAGGACGTGCGCGTTCGGCCCGCCCACGTACCGGAACAGGTGCAGCCCGGCGGAGTCGGCCGCGGCCTTCGCGACCGCGAGCGAGACGCCGAGGATGGCGTTGGCCCCGAGGTCGCCCTTGGTGTCGGTGCCGTCGAGGTCGATCATCGCCTGGTCGACGAGCCGCTGCTCGGTCGCCTCGTAGCCGATCAGCGCGGGGCCGATCTGCTCGATGACCGCGGCGACGGCCTGCTCGACACCCTTGCCGCCGTAGCGGTTCTTGTCGCCGTCCCGGCGCTCGACCGCCTCGAAGGCACCGGTCGACGCACCCGAGGGGACCGCCGCGCGGGCGGTGGTGCCGTCGTCCAACAGGACCTCGACCTCGACCGTGGGGTTGCCGCGCGAGTCGAGGATCTCCCGCGCTCCGATGTCCTCGATGGTTGCCACGGCGTCACCCTATCGGCGGCCGGCTACCCGAGGTCGAGGAGCGTCCGCAGGTGCCGGGGCGGCGGGGAGCCGTGCGCGAGGACCTCGTCGTGCACCGCGCGGTCGCCCACGCCGGGACGCGCCGCGCGCAGCCGGGCCACCGCGTCGCGGACCTCGTGGTAGCCCGTGTAGTAGGTCGAGAGCTGCGCCGAGGTGAGCAGGGCGCGACGCCACTTGCCGGCCGCCTCGCCCTCCTCCTGGTGGCCGCGCTCGGTCATCAGGCGGACGGCCTCGGCCTCGGTCATGCCGCGCGCGTGCACCCGGACGTCGAGGATCGCGTTGATCGTCGAGCGGAGCAGCATCTTGAGCCGCTGCATGCGCAGGGCGTCGTCGTCC
>DASQJO010000518.1:0-3034 GCA_035630955.1 Kineosporiaceae bacterium | reverse complement strand
TGTGGTCGGCGGCGGGTTCGTGCCGAACCCTGACGCGGGGTAGGCCTGCGTGGTGCCGTACCCGGGATCGACGTTCGAGACGCTGCCCGTCGCCGGCGGGGTCCGGCCCCCCGCCAGGGCGTCGGCGATCCGGTTGGTGTCGTCGTGGATCCGGAACAGCACGGCGAAGGCCTCCAGACCGACCCGGGCGAGCACGACGTACACGACCCAGAGCAGGGCGGCGAGGATCAGGTAGAAGATCCCGGCCCCGACGCCGAGCGGGAACCCCGTGAAGATCGCGCCGAGGGCGATGAGCGTCACGACGATGAGGATGAGGATGTAGACGATCGAGATCAGCCGGAGCGACACGAACCTCGTGAACCGGATGTCGAAGAGGTCGCTGACGAAGCCGCTCGCGCTGGGCGTCGTCGACTGGCCCGAGGATGCCGGCGGGGGCGACGCGGGCGGCGGGGCCGGATAGGACATGGTCATTCCCTTCGGTGGATACCCACATCGTGGTGACTCCGCCCCCCGCCGGGCCAGCCACGCCGCCACTCCTCGGCGTGTCGCACGCTCCGGGCGCGCTCCGGGTCAGTCCAGCAGCGTCCGGACGACGCCGTCGGCCAGCAGCCGGCCGTGCAACGTCAGCACGAGGCGGCGCGGCCCCTCGGCGCCGAGCGCGGGCCCGGGCTCGGCGAGCCCGTCCGCGACCAGCCCGGCCACGCGGGCGCGGGCCGAGGCGTCGAGGTCGGCCAGCGGCAGCCCCTCGGCGAGGCGCACGGCGAGCAGCACGCGTTCCGCGTGGCGCTCCACCGGCCCGAGCACCTCCCGCGCCTGTGCCGGGCTCGCGCCGGCCGCCAGCCGCTCCGCGTAGGCGCGCGGGTGCCGCACGTTCCACCACCGGACCCCGCCGACGTGCGAGTGGGCGCCGGGGCCGACACCCCACCAGTCGTCTCCGCGCCAGTAGGCGAGGTTGTGCCGGCAGGCGTCGTACGGCGTCCGCGCCCAGTTGCTCACCTCGTACCAGCCGTAGCCCGCGCCGGCGAGGACATTGTCCGCGACCTCGTAGGCGTCGGCCAGCGCGTCGTCGTCCGGGAGCGGCAGCTCGCCGCGGCGCACCCGCGCGGCCATCCGGGTGCCCTCCTCGACGACGAGGGCGTACGCGGAGAGGTGGTCGGGCTCGCAGGCCAGGGCCGCGTCGAGGCTGGTCCGCCAGTCCTGCAGGCTCTCGCCGGGCGTGCCGTAGATGAGGTCGAGGCTGACGGCGAGGCCGGCGTCCCGCGCCCAGGCGACCGCCTGCGGGACGCGCGCGGGGTCGTGCGTGCGGTCCAGGGTGGCGAGCACGTGCGGGACGGCGGACTGCATGCCGAACGAGACGCGGGTGAACCCGGCGCCGGCCAGGGCCGCGAGGCTCGCCGGTGTCACCGAGTCGGGATTGGCCTCGGTGGTGACCTCGGCGTCCGCGGCGAGCCCGAAGCGGCCCCGCACGCCGGCGAGCAGCGCGGCGAGGTCGGCCGCGGGCAGCAGCGTGGGCGTCCCGCCGCCCAGGAACACCGTGGACGCCGGCCGCGCCGGCACACCCGCGGCGTCCAGCACCTTTCCGGCGAGGTCGAGCTCCGCGAGCGCCGTGTGCGCGTAGGACGCCTGGTCGGCGCCGCCGCCGAGCTCGCTGCTCGTGTAGGTGTTGAAGTCGCAGTAGCCGCAGCGGACGCGGCAGAACGGGACGTGCACGTAGACGCCGAACGAGCGGGCGGCTGCACCGTCGGCCGCCGAGGCCGGCACGGCGCCGTCGGCGGGGGCCGGCTCGCCGTCAGGAGGACTGCTGGGCACGGCTGTGGGCGGCCAGTCGCCGGGTCGCCTCCCGGCGCATCTTGGACGCGAGCTCGACGACGCCGGCGGCCTCGGCGTCCAGCAGCGCCCGGAGGGCGTCGATCCGGGCCGGGTAGACGTCGTTGACGCGGACGCCGTGACCCGGCCGGCTGATCACGGTGACGGGGTCCCCGGCGCCGATCGTGCCGGGCACGACGACACGCAGGTAGGTACCGAGGCGTCCGGCGTGGGTGAACCGCTTGATCCAGCCGCGCAGGCCCATCCGCTTCTGGAAGGTCATGCACGGGGTGCGTGGCATGGTCACCTCGAGGACGACGGCGTCCGGGCCCTCGCCGACCCGCCAGCGCTCGCCGATCTCCGCGCCGCTGACCTCGATGCCGGAGATCCGCAGGTTCTCGCCGAACAGCCCGGGGGCGACCTCCCGGTCGAGCTCGCCGGCCCACCAGGCGGCGTCCTCGTCGGCGTAGGCGTACAGGGCCTGCTCCTCCCCGCCGTGGTACCTGCGGTCGACCTGGGTGTCGAGGACGAGGCCTTGCGCCGCGACCTCGAGCCGGCCCTCGCGGGGCCGCTTGTCGATCGCGGTGACGTCCGGGGTCTCACCCGGGTTCGGGATGATCGCGTGGACCACGCAGACGGCGCTGACGTGCCCCTGGAGCCCGTGCTCACGGGCGCGGGGCTGCGGCAGGGAGGGCGTGGGCATGCGCTCATCGTCCCATCCGCGTCGAACCCTTATCCCGACCGGGCCACCTCAGCCGACCTCAGATCGCGCCGACCCCTCCTGAGGCGCCCGTCTGAGGTGGAGGGGACCGCGGGCTGCCTTGCCGACCGATGCCGCTCCCCCCGCCTCAGGACGACTCTCGTACCTGTCAACAACGAGAGAAGAGGGACGCACGAGATGTTCAGCTACAGCAACCCCGCCTTCATCGACGCCGAGGCCCGCCACCGCCGCGAGCGGCTCGCCCAGGACTGGTCGCCCCGCCGCGGTGCTGCGCTGGACGCCGTGGTGACCGGCCGCGCGCGCCTGGCCTTCCACCCGGCCGCCGCCCTGCGCAGCCCGTTCCGCCGGCACCGGCACGCATGAGCCTGCCGGCACTGCTCGACCCCGCCGAGGGGATCGAGTTGTCGGTGGTCGGTGCGACCATGCTGGGCATGGCACCGATCACCTCCGACGCGCCGTTCGTCGCCCGGGCCCGCGAGCTCGCCCGGCTCGAGCACCTGCTCGAGC
>DASQJO010000517.1:0-1778 GCA_035630955.1 Kineosporiaceae bacterium | reverse complement strand
TCCAGAGCCGGTCGAAGCCGTCCGGAGCTCCGGCCAGCTGCCAGGACGGCACCGTCTCCAGCCCCTCCACGCCCTCGCCTCCCGACACCGCGTGGGTGGGTCAGACCTGGGCGCGGGTGCGCACGGCGTCGACGATCCGGGCGACGGCGTCGTCGACCGGGACGCCGTTGTCCTGCGACCCGTCGCGGAACCGGAACGACACCGCCCCGCGCGAGGCGTCCTCATCGCCCGCGATGAGCACGAACGGGATCTTCTGCTTGCTCGCGTTCCGGATCTTCTTCTGCATGCGGTCGTCGGAGGTGTCGACCTCGATCCGGATGCCCTCCGCCCGCAGCCGCTCCGCCACGCCCTGCAGGTACTCCGCGTAGGCGTCCGCCACCGGGATGCCGACCACCTGCACCGGCGCGAGCCACGGAGGGAAGGCGCCGGCGTAGTGCTCGAGGAGCACCGCGAAGAAGCGCTCGATCGACCCGAAGAGCGCCCGGTGGATCATGACCGGCCGCTGTCGCGAGCCGTCCGCGGCGGTGTACTCCAGGCCGAACCGCTCCGGCAGGTTGAAGTCGAGCTGGATCGTCGACATCTGCCAGGTCCGCCCGATCGCGTCGCGCGCCTGTACCGAGATCTTCGGCCCGTAGAACGCCGCACCGCCCGGGTCGGGCACGAGGTCCAGGCCGGACTCGGCGGCGACCTCCGCGAGCGTGGCGGTGGCCTCCTCCCACGCCTCGTCGGAGCCGACGAACTTCTCCGGGTTCTTCGTCGACAGCTCGAGGTAGAAGTCGTCGAGGCCGTAGTCGCGCAGCAGGTCGAGCACGAACGTCAGCAGCGAGCGCAGCTCGTCGCGCATCTGCTCGCGGGTGCAGTAGATGTGCGCGTCGTCCTGGGTGAAGCCGCGCGCCCTCGTGAGGCCGTGCACGACGCCGGACTTCTCGTACCGGTACACCGTCCCGAACTCGAACAGCCGCAGCGGCAGCTCCCGGTACGAGCGGCCGCGCGCGTCGAAGATCAGGTTGTGCATCGGGCAGTTCATCGGCTTGAGGTAGTAGTCCTGCCCCTGCCGGCGCACGGTGCCGTCGGCGTTCAGCTCCTCGTCGAGCTGCATGGGCGGGTACATGCCCTCGGCGTACCAGTCGAGGTGCCCGGAGATCTCGAACAGCTGCGCCTTGGTGATATGCGGGCTGTTGACGAACGAGTAGGCGGCCTCCTCGTGCCGGCGCCGCGAGTAGTCCTCCATGACCCGCCGCACAACGCCGCCCTTGGGGTGGAAGACCGCGAGGCCGGAGCCGATCTCGTCGGGGAACGAGAAGAGGTCGAGCTCCGAGCCGAGCCGGCGGTGGTCGCGACGCTCGGCCTCGGCGAGCCGGTCGAGGTAGGCCTTGAGCTCCTCCTTGGTGGGCCAGGCGGTGCCGTAGACGCGCTGCAGCTGCGGGTTCTTCTCGTTGCCCCGCCAGTACGCCGCGGCGGTCCGCATGAGCTGCCAGCCGTTGCCCAGGACCCGGGTCGACGGCACGTGCGGTCCGCGGCACAGGTCCTTCCACGTGACGGACCCGTCGCGGCGGACGTTGTCGTAGATCGTGAGCTCGCCCGCGCCGACCTCGACGGACGCCGCGTCGGACGAGTCGAGGTCGTCGAGGTCCACTTGCGCGGCGGCCTCGGCCTCGGCCTCCGTCGTGGTGAACTCCACGCCTCCGGCGTCCTGGACGGCCGGGCTCTTGAGCCCGATCAGCTCGAGCTTGTACGGCTCCGCGGCGAGCTCGGCGCGGGCCTCGTCGTCCGAGACG
>DASQJO010000516.1:0-2215 GCA_035630955.1 Kineosporiaceae bacterium | reverse complement strand
TGCGGTGGGGCACGGTGGTCGGCAGCTGCTGGTGGAAGGCGCCGGTCGGCAGGACCCCGCATCCGCCGTACGCGGCCATCACGCGCAGCTGGGCAAGGACGTCCTCGCCGCAGTGCTCGGGCGGCAGTTCGCGCCAGAACTGGAAGCCGCCGACGGCGCGCAGCTTGGCGACGTCGTACAGCACGCACCCGCCGATCCACGCGACCTTGTAGAGCAGCGGGTCGCTCGGCTTGAGGCCGAGCCGCTCCTGGACGTGCCAGGCGTTGGCCGCGCTGTGCAGGTGGTGGCGGTCCCACCGGTCGTCGCCAGGGGTGATCCGCTCGGGTTCGACCGGCCCCTCCCACGGCTCGATCGCCTGCTGGTGCGGGCGGACGTCGTCCAGGTGGCTCAGGCCGACGAGCGGCATCCCGACGAAGCCGCAGCGCTGCTCGACCATCACGGCGAGCAGCCGCTCGAGCAGGTCGGGCTCGCAGAGGACGTCGTCGTCCAGGAACAGGGCGTACCGGGCGTGCGCCTGGTCGAGGAGGAACTGGCGCTGCTCGGCCAGCCCGCGGCGGGGCAGGTGGCGGTGGGTCTCGACTCCCCGCCCACGCGCCTGGAGCAAGCGCAGCGGCGTGAGGACCTCCGGCGCGCCGACGGCGCCGTCGGACAGGTCGGCGCGCTCGGACTGGTCGGACACGACGACGCGGAACGAGCCCAGGGTCTGCGCGCCGAGGCTCGTCAGGGTGACGGCGAGCGCCTCCGGGCGGTCGCACGTCGGGACGAGGACGTCGAGCAGCGGCTCGTCGGGGACGGCGTGTCGAGGCATGGCCAGGCGAGCTCAGGCGCTGAAGGCGTCGGCGTCCACGCCCGACATCGTGACCGCGTGCGCCCGGATGCGCTCGACGATCGCGGTCGTCGACCGGTCCTCGGCGTGCGGGAGGATCCGGACCTGCCCGCCGTACGCCTCGACCCGCGGCGCCTCGGGGACGGGCTCGTGCAGCGGGCTGCCGCCCTTGACGTAGACGTCGGGCCGCAGGAGGTCGACGAGGTGCTCGGCCGTCGGCTCGTCGAAGGCGACCAGGTGGTCGACGCAGCTGAGCGCGGCGAGCACCCGCGCCCGGTCCTCGAGCGTGGTGAGGGGGCGGTCGGGTCCCTTGAGGGCGCGGACGCCGTCGTCGGTGTTCAGCCCGACGACGAGGACGTCGCCGAGCGCCTTCGCGCGGTTGAGCAGGTCGACGTGGCCGCGGTGCAGCAGGTCGAAGCAGCCGTTCGTGAAGACGATCCGGCGGCCCTGGCGCTTGTGGAAGGCGACGCGCTCGGCCAGCTTGTCGGCGGCCATCAGCGCGGTGGTCGTCGCGGACAGGTGCTCGCGGAGGTCGTCCGCGGAGCAGGTGGCGGTGCCGTCGCGTCCGGTGACGACGGCGGCCGCGGCCTGGGCGATCTCGGCGGCCTCGGTCGTGGAGGCGCCAGCGGCGAGGGACAGGCTGAAGCCCGCTGTGTAGGAGTCGCCCGCGCCGCACGCCCGGCTGTGCGGGGCGGGTCGGGTCCACGTGCGGTAGGGCGGCCGGTCGCGCTCGCAGACGACGGTGCCGTCGCGGTCGAGGGTGACGGCGACGATGTCGGCGCCGGTGGCCTGGTGGAGGGTGGCGCAGGCGTCGCGGACGGCGTCGGCGCGGTCGGCGCCGCCTGCCGCGGCCTGCTCGGGCGGCAGCAGCGCCGCGACCTCGCTGAAGCTGGGCGTCACCGCGGTGGGCTGCAGCGCGGCGAACGCCGTGGGGTCGTGCGCGTCGACGACGAGGACGCGGCGGTGGCGCCGCCGTTCGGCGGCGAGGGCGCGGACGACGGGATCGCCGACGACCCCGTAGCCGTAGTCGGAGACGACGACCGCGTCGGACGTGCGCATCAGTGCGGCGGCGGCGCGGGCGACGTCGGTTTCGGCGCCTTCTCCAGGAGGGGTCCGGTCGCCCTCGTCGAACCGGGCGATGAGCTGGCCCTCGGCGACGAGGCGGCGCTTGACGACGGTGCGGCGGGCGTGCTCGGTGATCAGGTGGGTGTCGTCGACGCCGCTGCTCGTGAGAGCGTCCCGGAGCCGTTGGCCCGCCTCGTCGTCGCCGATGACGGCGACCAGCCTCACCTGGGCGCCCAGAGCGGCGAGGTTGGCGGCGAGGTTGCCGGCGCCGCCGGGGACCGCGTCGGTGTGCGCGACGGTGACGGCCGGCACCGGCGCCTCCCG
>DASQJO010000515.1:0-14637 GCA_035630955.1 Kineosporiaceae bacterium | reverse complement strand
CCGGGTCGCCGCCTTGTCCAGCCCCAGGTGCTCGAGCAGCATCGCCACCGAGAGGATCGTCGCCGTCGGGTCGGCCACGCCCTGCCCCGCGATGTCCGGGGCGGACCCGTGCACGGGCTCGAACATGCTGGGCGCCGTGCGGTCCGGGTTGATGTTGCCGGACGCCGCGAGGCCGATGCCGCCGGCGATGGCGGCGGCGAGGTCGGTGACGATGTCACCGAAGAGGTTGTCCGTGACGATCACGTCGAACCGCGACGGATCCGTGGTGAGGAAGATCGTCGCGGCGTCGACGTGCTGGTAGGCGGTGGTGACCTCGGGGAACTCGGCGCCGACCCGGTCGACCGTCCGCCGCCAGAGGTGCCCGGCGTGCGTGAGCACGTTGTGCTTGTGCACGAGCGTGAGGTGGCGGCGCGGCCGGGCCTGCGCCCGCCGGAAGGCGTCGCGGACGACGCGCTCCACGCCGAAGGCGGTGTTGACGCTGACCTCGGTCGCGATCTCCTGCGGCGTGCCGACGCGCAGCGCGCCGCCGTTGCCGACGTAGGGGCCCTCGGTGCCCTCGCGGACGACGACGAAGTCGACCTCGCCGGGGTTCGCGAGCGGCGACGTCACGCCCGGGTACAGCCGGGCCGGCCGGAGGTTCACGTAGTGGTCGAGCTCGAACCGCAGCCGCAGGAGCAGCCCGCGCTCGAGGACGCCGCTCGGCACGCCCGGATCGCCGACGGCGCCGAGCAGGATCGCGTCGTGCTCGCGGATCTCCGCCAGCACGCCGTCGGGCAGCGTCTCCCCCGTCGCGTGCCAGCGGCGGGCGCCGAGGTCGTAGTCCGTCGTCTCCACCGTGGCGACGCCGTCGACGGCCGCGCGCAGGACCTTGAGCCCCTCGGCGACGACCTCGGGACCGATGCCGTCACCGGCGACGACGGCGAGACGGATGGACTGCGACATGGCTCCCGACCTTAGTGCCGACCTCTGACGGACGAGGGACGTGCTCACACCTCGGACTACCCCAGGGCGACGGCCCCGGTGCGCCGTGGGTCGGCGGCCCCGACGAGCGTCCCGTCGGACTCGCGCAGCGCCGCGGCGACACCGCCCATGAACATCGCCTTGGCCGGATAGGTGCGCACCGGCAGGTCGATCGAGGCCGGGAGGGCGACGTCCTCCTCGCGGTGCAGGATCTCGGTGCCGTCGGGCGATCGCGACAGGTGCACGCGCGGGCGGTCCACGGCCTCCTGCAGGTCGTACCCGCCGTGCGCGAACGAGGCGATGACCTGGGCGAGGGCGGTGGTGATCCGGTCGGCCCCCGGGCTGCCGATCGCGAGCACGGCGCCGTCCGGACGGCGGGCCACGCTCGGGGCCATGTTCGAGGCGAGCCGCTCACCGGGCGCGAGCGAGTGCAGGCCGTTCCGGTTGAGCTCGTGCTCGCCCAGGCAGTTGTTCAGCCACACGCCCGTCCCCGGGACGGAGACGCCGGCGCCGTAGCCGGACGACGCGGTCACCGAGCACGCGAACCCGTCGACGTCGACCACGCTGACGTGGGCGGTCGACGGGGCCACGCCCAGCCACTTCTGGCCGCCGGCGAGCACGCCGTCGAGCAGGGCCTGGCCGGCGACGGCGCGGTCGCCGGCGACGTCGAGCTCGGCGGCGCGGTGGCGGAGCACGGCCCGCTGCACCGCCACCCAGCGCTCGAGGTCGTCGTCCGACCACTTGTCGCGGGGGTGACCGTCGAGCAGCAGGAGCATGGCCGCGAGCACCGGACCGCCGATCGCCGGCGGCGGGTTCGTCGCGATGGTCCACTCCCCCACGTCGACCGGCGAGGCCGCCCGGACGACGGGTGTGAAGGCGTCGAGGTCGGCCTGCGTGAGGATCCCGCCGTGCTCGGCCATGTCCGCCACGAGCGCCGCGGCGACGTCCCCCCGGAAGAGCGCGGCGGCCCCCTCGGCGGCGACCCGCTCGAGGAAGTCGCCGAGGTGCGGGATGACGACCGTCTCGCCGACGCCCTTGATCGTGCCGTCGGGGCGCTGCAGGGCGGCGAGGCTCTCCGGCTCCTCGGCGAGCAGTTCGGCGCCGAGGGTGGAGAGGTAGTACTGCGCGGCGGCGCCGAGCGGGAACCCGGCGCGGGCGATCTCGAGGGCCGGCTCGACCAGCACCCGCCACGGCACATGGCCGTGCAGCCGATGCGCCTCCTCGAACGCGGGCAGCAGGCCGGGCGTGCCGACGGAGCCGTGGCCGACGGTCATGCTCGTGCCGCCGGCGTACTCGGCGTTGTGGATGTCGCGCGTGCCGCGCCGGAACGCCGACGGCGGCAGTCCGCGGCCGGGCATCTCGACGTAGCCGTCCACGGTGACGGCGGGCTGACCGGGCGGCGCGACGGTGACGAACGCGCCGCCGCCGATGGAGACCACGCCGGGCTCGGTGACGAGGGTGACGAGCATCGCGGCGAGCGCCGCGTCGACGGCGGTGCCGCCTTCAGCACCGACGCGGGCGCCGGCCTGCGCGGCCAGCCGGTTCGGGGCGGCGACGACGACGCGGGCGGCTGCTCGCCGGTCGTCCGGGTCCGGTGCGTGCACGGAGTGATCCTTGCAGGTCGGTGATGGGCGGCGCGCCGACAGGAGCGACCTGGCGGCGCGCCGCGCCGAGGTGGGCGCCGGAGTCAGGAGCTGGCGCCCTGGTCCCGGCGGTCCATCGACTCCTGAACGGCCGTGCGTGCGTCGGTGTCGTCCATGGCGGTGCCTTCTTCCATGATCACACAAAGCGGGTGCGACGAGCGTCGCGGAAAGGGGTATCGGCGCCGATCGGCGCGAACACGAGCGGCTGATGAGCCGCAGAGAACCGAGATGGCCGGCGCGCGCGGGTTCCCCGCGGCGGGTGCCGACCGATCAGATCCCGCCGCGGCGGCCGAGGATGAGGGCCCGCCACATGGTCGTACCAGGTTAACCCAGGTCGTCCGCTCCCCGCCGCCCCGTTCCGCGGGGGCGAACGGTCAGTCCGTGAGCTCGACCAGGCGGCCGGCGCTCGCGCCGATCTCGCGGACGAGCTCGTCGAGCACGTGTGCGGGGACGGTCTGGTCCAGCGTCAGGACGCCGACCGCCTCGCCGCCCTCGGCGGCGCGGGCGACCTGCATCGCCGCGATGTTGACGCCGGCCGTGCCGAGCAGACCGCCGATCGCACCGACGACCCCGGGGCGGTCGGTGTACCGCAGGACGAGCATGTGGTCGGCGAGCGGCGTCTCGAGATCGAGGCCGTCGACGCCGACGAGCTTCTCCACCTGCTTGGGGCCGGTCAGCGTGCCGGCGACGGAGACCCCGGACCCGTCGGCCAGGGTGCCACGCAGGGTGATCACGTTGCGGAACTCCTCGCTCACCGGGTCGGTGACGAGCCGGACGTCGATCCCGCGCTCCTGCGCCAGCACCGGCGCGTTGACGTACGAGACCTGCTCCTCGACGACGTCCCGGAACAGGCCCTTGAGCGCGGCGAGCCGCAGCACCGTGACGTCGTGCTCGGTGATCTCGCCCCGCACCTCGACGTCGAGCTGGCCGGGGACGCCGCCGGCGAGGGCGGTGAACACGCGGCCGAGCTTCTCCGCGAGCGGGATGCCGGGGCGCACGTCCTCCGCGATGACACCGCCCGAGACGTTGACGGCGTCCGGCACCAGCTCGCCGGCGAGGGCGAGCCGCACGGACCGCGCCACCGAGACGCCGGCCCGCTCCTGCGCCTCCGCGGTCGACGCGCCCAGGTGCGGCGTGACGACGACGGTGTCGAGCTCGAACAGCGGGCTGTCGGTGCACGGCTCAGCCGCGAAGACGTCGAGCCCGGCGGCGCCGACCCTGCCCTCCTTGAGGGCGGCGTGCAGCGCGGTCTCGTCGACGATGCCGCCGCGGGCGGCGTTCACGACGATCACTCCGGGCTTGACCTTGGCCAGCGCGTCGGCGCCGAGCAGACCGACGGTCTCCGGCGTCCGCGGCAGGTGGACGGTGAGGACGTCCGCGGTGGCGAGCAGTTCGTCCAGGGGAACGAGCCGGACGCCGAGCTGCGCGGCGCGCGCGGCACCGACGTAGGGGTCGTAGGCGACGACGGACATCCCGAACGCCGCCAGCCGCTGCGCGACGAGGACGCCGATCCGCCCGAGCCCGACGACGCCGAGCGTCTTCTCGTAGAGCTCCACACCGGTGAAGGCGGACCGCTTCCAGGAGCCGCCCTTGAGCGAGGTATGCGCCTGCGGGACGCGGCGGGCGGCGGCCAGGACCAGCGCGATCGCGTGTTCCGCGGCCGAGACGATGTTCGACGTCGGGGCGTTGACGACCATGACGCCGGCCTGCGTGGCGGCGCGGACGTCGACGTTGTCGAGGCCGACGCCGGCACGGGCGACGACGCGCAGGCGCCGGGCGGCGCCGAAGACCTCGGCGTCCACCTGCGTGGCCGAGCGGACCAGCAGCGCGTCCGCCCCGGCCACGGCCGCCAGCAGCGCCGGGCGGTCGGTGCCGTCGACCTGGACGACGTCGAAGTCGGGCCCGAGCGCGGCGACCGTGGCCGGCGACAGCTCCTCGGCCAGGACGACGACGGGCCGGGGCTGGGCAGCCTGGGTCACTCCGGCTCCTCTCGGCGGCGGACCTCGAGCCTAGGAGCGGGGCGCCGGGTGGGCCAGGGCCGTCCGTCATCCGGACGCCCGCGAGCGGTGCCGCGATCGAGGACGGCGGTCAGGCCCGGCCCCGCAGCCGCCGCACGGTCCTGGTGCGCACGATCCGCTGGACGGTCGGCGAGCGGCGCAATCGCCGTCGCAGCCGGCCGCGCAGGCCCGTGGCGCCCGCCGAGGCGACGGCCGGCGGCGGCGTCGCCGGCTCCGGCTCCGGCTCCGGCGCGGAGGGCACCTCGTGGACCGGCAGCGGCGTACGCGGCGGCACGGGCTCGCCGGCGAGCTCGGCCAGGTAGTCGCGGAACACCACCTGCCAGACGACGCGCTGCAGTGCCGCCTGCTCGACGGCGGTGGCCTGCCCCGCGACGGCGCGGTGCCAGGCCGCCCAGATCGTCGCCACGTCGAAGTCGTCCGCCCACGGCTCGGGATCCGCGATGATCGCCGCCACCAGCTCCCGGTCCGGGTCGACCTCCCAGGTGCTCGGCGGACGCGGCGTCCCCGCGTCCGGAGGCGTCGCCGGACGGCGCGGGGGCCGCCAGGAGGGATCGGGGGACCACTCGAAGTACGGTACGTCGCGCCAGGCGGGCACCAGCCGTGCGACCAGGGCCCGGTGGAGGTCGGCGCCGCGCCGCTGCTCGGGTCGCTGGCGGAGCGCCGCCCGGACGAAGCCGGGGGTCATGAGCGGCACCAGCGTGTCCTCCCGGACCGTGGGCGCGGTGAAGGACGGGAGCCGCTCGAGCACGTAGAAGGCGTCGACCACGCCGACGCCGAGGGAGCCGACGGCCCGGCCGCGGAGCAGGACCTGCTCCGTCCTGTTCCGCACCGCCTCCTGCGTCGCCGCGCTCGTCCCGCTGCCGACCAGTCGGCTGGTGAGCCGCTGCAGGTACGCGCCGAGCTGCTGCTCCTCGGGCAGAGCCTCGACCTTCGCCACGTCCGGCGGGTGGTAACCCCCGTGCCCGATCTCGCCGCCGATGCCGCTGACGACCAGCTTGGCGACGGCGGCGTGGCCCGAGGGCGGCGTCCTCGGCAGGTAGCTCGCCGGCTGCGTCCCGTCCAGGAGCCGCATCCAGCGCCGCGCCCGCTCGATCGCGCCGATCGGCGGGGGTCCGAACACGTGGATCGAGCTCGGCGGATGGTGGATCTCGTGCTCGAGCGGCGCCGGCCAGCGACTCACCAGCTCCCGGGCGATGTCCGCCTCACCCGGAGGGTTGTCGTTGGTGTGGAAGCGCACGTCGATCCCGGCGGAGAGGAAGGCCGCCGCCACCACCCGTGAGTCACGCCCACCGCTGAGCCCGATCGACGGCGTCCGAGCCCAGAGACGACCCGCCGACCGCGCCACCTCCTGGAGCTCCGCCGCGACGGCGGCGACCGAGTCGGGGTGGAGCGGGTCGTCCGACGGGCTGCCGCTGAGCCAGGAGGCGAGCGGGTCCAGCCGGGAGACCAGGCAGCGGCCGGTGCGTCCCTCGACCTCGATCCGGGTCGCCTCGGTCACGCGGGTGACGTCGGCGAACGGGCTCGTCCCGTCCATGAACGAGTCCGTGCCCGCCTGGAACCGCCAGCCGCGCGCGTCGCGACGCGGTCGCATCCCCGCGAAGAGCAGCACGGCCGCCGGCCGGTTCGACCACACCCATCCGTCGCCGAGGCGGAGCTGGAAGAGCCGGCCGAGGCCGACGGCGTCCGTGAAGAGCGTCAGCTGCTCGGAGTCGTCGACAGTGCCGAGCACGAAGGGGCAGCTGAGGCGCAGGACGTCCTCGGGGCGGGCGCGCAGCGCGTCCACCAGGGGCACGGCAGCCCGGTCCGGTGGGAGGTCACCGACGAGGCTCTCGTAGCGGACGGGGGCGTGGACGGTGGCGACGCTCCGCGACCGGTCCTCCTGCCAGGCGAGCCATCGCCGGTGGTCGGAGGCGGCCTCCCAGATGTGCAGGCCGACGCCACCGACGTCCCGGCCCTTGTGCGTGAGCGGCGCGCCCGCGTCCCGCCGGTAGTGGTCCTCGACACGCGCCAGGCCCGGCGCTCCCGGAGCGGTCTCCCGCTCCGGGAACGCGTACGCGAGCAGCGTCTGCATCGGGGGCCCCCGGACGTCTCGGTGACATGGCGTGGCCCCGCACCCTAACCGGAGGCCTCACCGATGCGTACGACCGCCACCCCTGCCCGGGCGTCAGCGGGCGGCGGTGCCCTCGGTGTAGTCGGACTCGGCGCCCTTGACCCAGGCCATGAGCTTGCGCAGCTCGCGCCCGGTCACCTCGATCGGGTGCTGCTCGCCCTCGGCGCGCAGGCGGGTGAACTCCGGCGCGCCCGCGTCCTGGTCGGCGATGAAGCGGGCCGCGAACGAGCCGTCCTTGATGTCGGCGAGGATCTCCCGCATGTGCTGCTTGACCTGGGCGTCGATCACCCGCGGGCCGGAGACGTAGTCGCCGTACTCCGCGGTGTCGGAGACGCTCCAGCGCATCTTCGCGATGCCGCCCTCGTACATGAGGTCGACGATGAGCTTGAGCTCGTGCAGGCACTCGAAGTACGCCACCTCCGGCTGGTAGCCGGCCTCGGTGAGCACCTCGAAGCCCGCCTGCACCAGGTGCGACGCGCCGCCGCAGAGCACCGCCTGCTCGCCGAAGAGGTCGGTCTCGCACTCCTCGGTGAAGCTGGTGCGGATCCCGCCGGCGCGCAGGCCGCCGATCCCCTTGGCGTAGGAGAGCGCGAGCGGCCACGCCTTGCCCGTCGCGTCCTCCTCCACGGCCACGAGCACCGGGACGCCGCGGCCGTCGACGAACTCCCGACGGACCAGGTGACCGGGACCCTTCGGCGCGACCATGCAGACGTCGACACCCGCCGGGGGCCGGATGTACCCGAAGCGGATGTTGAAGCCGTGGCCGAAGAAGAGCGCGTCACCCTCCGCGATGTTCGGGGCGATGGCCTCGGCGTAGAGGTGGCGCTGGACGTGGTCCGGGACCAGCACCATGATCACGTCGGACTCCTCGACGGCCTGCGCGGGCGGCACGACGCGAAGCCCCTGCGCCTCGGCCTTGGCCCGGCTGCGGCTGGAGTCGGGAAGGCCGACGCGGACGTCGACGCCGGAGTCGCGCAGGCTCAGCGCGTGCGCATGGCCCTGGCTGCCGTAGCCGAGCACGGCCACGTTGCGGCCCTGGATGACGGACAGATCGGCGTCGTCGTCGTAGAACATCTCGGCCACGGGGAACGTCTCCTTCGAGCGGAATGTCAGGCGGAAGGGTCCGGGTCGACCCTAGCGCCGGCCCGGCGAGCGATGGACGCGCCTACCGCCCCCTCCCTCCCCCACCCCTTACCCCGGTGATCATGCAATCCGCGTTGATCATGAGACCTACTGCGACGATGCGTGACGGTTACGCACAGCGCCCTAAGGTCGCGTGATCAACGGGAAGTGCATGATCACGGGGTAAGGGGTGGGGTCAGGCGGAGCGCAGGGCGCGGTCGGCGATCGAGCGGCTGCCGCGGCCGATCGCGACCAGACCCGACTGCACGAGCTCGCGGATGCCGAAGGGCTCCAGCACCCGGAGGAAGGCCTCGAGCTTGTCCGACGTCCCGGTCACCTCGATCGTGACGGCGTCCGGCGCGACGTCGACGACCTTGGCGCGGAACAGCTGCACCGTCTCCAGCACGTGCGAGCGGGTCTGCAGGTCCGCCTTGACCTTGACGAGCAGCAGCTCGCGCTGCACGGACGCCGTCGGCTCGAGCTCGACGATCTTGATGACGTTGACAAGCTTGTTCAGCTGCTTCGTCACCTGCTCCAGCGGCAGGTCCTCGACGTCCACGACGACCGTGATCCGCGAGACCTCGGGATGCTCGGTCGGCCCCACAGCGAGGGAGTGGATGTTGAACCCCCGGCGCGCGAACAGCGCCGCGACCCGGGTGAGGACGCCGGGCCGGTTCTCCACCAGCACCGACAGCGTGTGCCTGTTCATGTCACTCCTCCCGGTCCCAGGTGGGGGTCATGCCCCTGGCGACCTGGATGTCGTCGTTGCTCACGCCGGCCGGCACCATCGGCCACACCATCGCGTCGCGGTGCACCACGAAGTCGACCACGACGGGCACGTCGTTGATGGACATCGCCTTCTCGATCGTGGCGTCGACGTCCTCCGGGCGCTCGCACCGCAGGCCCACGCAGCCGTAGGCGTCCGCGAGCTTGACGAAGTCCGGCACCCGGCGGCCGCCGGCGGAGGTGTGCAGGTCGGTGTTGGAGTAGCGCTCCTGGTAGAAGAGCGTCTGCCACTGCCGGACCATGCCGAGGCTGCTGTTGTTGATGACGGCGACCTTGATCGGGATGTCGTTCACGACGCAGGTCGCGAGCTCCTGGTTGGTCATCTGGAAGCAGCCGTCGCCGTCGATCGCCCAGACGACCCTGTCGGGCATGCCCACCTTGGCGCCCATGGCGGCCGGGACGGCGAAGCCCATGGTGCCCAGTCCGCCGGAGTTGATCCAGGTGTTCGGCTTCTCGTAGCGGACGAACTGCGACGCCCACATCTGGTGCTGCCCGACGCCTGCCACGTAGAGCGCGTCGGGCCCGGCGATCCGGCCGATCCGCTGGATCACGCGCTCCGGCGAGACCTCGCCGTCCGGAGGGTCGGTGTACCCGAGGGGGTAGGTGCCGCGGACGTCGTCCAGCCACGCCCACCAGGCCTCGAGGTCCGGACGCCGGCCCTGCGCGGCCTCCGCCTCGAGCACCGTGACGAGGTCCTCGATCACCTCGCGGGCGTCACCGACGATGGGCACGTCGGCCGTCCGGTTCTTCGAGATCTCGGCCGGGTCGATGTCCGCGTGGACGACGAGAGCGTTCGGGGCGAACGTGGAGAGCTTGCCCGTGACCCGGTCGTCGAACCGGGCGCCGAGGCTGACGATGAGGTCGGCCTTCTGCAGGGCGGTCACGGCCGCGACCGTGCCGTGCATGCCGGGCATGCCGAGGTTGTTCGGGTGGCTGTCCGGCAGGGCGCCGCGCGCCATCAGCGTGGTGACGACGGGGGCGCCGGTGAGCTCGGTGAGGCGCCGCAGCTGCTCACTGGCGCGCGCCCTGACGACGCCGCCGCCGACGTAGAGCACGGGCCGCTTCGACTCCAGGACGAGCCGGGCGGCCTCGCGGACCTGCTTGCCGTGCGGCCGGGTCACCGGGCGGTAGCCCGGCAGGTCCAGCCGGTCCGGCATGACGTGCCGGGTCCGGGCCTGCATCGCGTCCTTCGTGATGTCGACGAGGACGGGACCGGGGCGGCCGGAGCCGGCGATGTGGAACGCCTCCGCCAGCACCCGCGGGATCTCCGCCGGGTCGGTGACGAGGTAGTTGTGCTTCGTGATCGGCATGGTGATGCCGGAGATGTCCGCCTCCTGGAAGGCGTCCGTCCCGATCGAGGCGCTCGCGACCTGACCGGTGATGGCCACCATGGGCACCGAGTCCATGTACGCGTCGGCGATCGGGGTGACGAGGTTGGTGGCGCCCGGGCCGGACGTCGCCATGCACACGCCGACCCGTCCGGTGGCGTGGGCGTACCCCTCGGCCGCGTGACCCGCGCCCTGCTCGTGGCGGACGAGGATGTGCCGTACCGACGCCGAGTCCATCAGGGGGTCGTAGAGCGGAAGGATCGCTCCGCCCGGGATGCCGAAGACGACGTCGACGCCGAGGGTCTCGAGGGTGCGGACGGTGCTGCTCGCACCCGTCATCTCCTCGCCCACGACGGGTGGCGTCGTCTCGTGTCCGTTGCGGTGGCCAGACATGGCGGCCTCTCCCTGTTCGGTTCGGTGACCTCGGGGTGGTGCTGTGCTCCCTGCTCAGCCCGGGCCGGCGTGGTCCCGCCGTCCGGTCCCGGGCATGAAAAGACCCCTCGGCCCGGGAGGGCATGCGAGGGGTCGCGCGCTCGGTCGGTCGTTGGACTCAGCCGGCGCGCCGGCCAAGTACGAGGACCAGACGCATGCCATCACCTTGGCCCGAGCGGGGAAGGCTGTCAATCGACGTGCCGGGCGTCTCGGGATGCGAGACGAGCCGTCCGCGATGCGGCGGCGCCGCCCGCCGCTGCATGCGGCACGGACATACGACGGGGAGTCCTCTGCGGCTTCACAGAGGACTCCCCGCCCCGAGCCGAACCAGGGCGCTCGTGCAGCTGGCAGCTCGGATGCCCGCACCGCCGCGGGCGATCACGGCCGGGCGCGAGCGTCAGTGCGGAGGACGGCCGTCACCGCTCTCGTGCTCGGCCCGAGCCAGCGCGGACTCCCCCTCGAGCCGGAGCGGTCGCAGTCGCGCCCAGACGAGGAAGAACAGGCCCAGGATCAGCATGCCGAGGCCCAACCAGAGGTTGATGTCGATGTCGCCGGACTTCACGTGGGGGACGAAGAAGCTGGCGACGATCAGCAGGACGCCGTAGAAGGTGAAGAGTCCGCCGATGAGGTACCGCAGGTCGAACAGCGAACCAGAGGCGTCGTTCTCGTCTTTGAAGGTCGTGCGGTCGGACATTCCGGCCCCCTAGATGAAGAACAACGACAGGACGAAGGTGATGCCGAGCGCCGTGAACCCCAGCACCTTGGGCGACTCCCACCAGGAGCGCACCCGGGTGGCCTCCGCGACGTCCGGCCCGTTGGGATCGGGCAGGCCGTAGACGAGCCCGGGAAGCTCGCTCTCGGGCTTGGGCGGCGTGAACGGCGTGACGATCGCCATCACCAGCCAGGCGAGGATGACGGCGGCGATCGCTCCGTAGAAGTTGACCATCTGGGCGTTCACCTCGCCGGACGCCTTCTGGCCCGCATGGAAGTAGTCGATGTGCGGGCCGATGTAGTGGAAGGCGAAGGCGGCCGCGATGCCCGCGATCTGCCCCCAGACGCCGGCCCACGGCGACGCCCGCCGCCAGAACAGGGCCAGGATGAACACGGCGAACAGCGGCGCGTTGAAGTACGAGAACAGGGTCTGGATGTAGTTCATGATGTTGTTGAACTGCGCCGCGATGAACGCCGTCCCGATGCCGATGAGGACGCCGATGACGGTGATGATCCGGCCGACGCGCAGGTAGTAGGTGTCGTCGCGGTCCTTGACGATGTACGCCCGCCAGATGTCGTACGTGAAGACCGTGTTGAACCCGCTGACGTTCGCGGCCATGCCGGCCATGAAGGCGGCGAGCAGCCCGGTGAGTGCGATCCCCAGCACGCCTGTGGGGAGCAGGGCCCTCATCAGTGCCGGGATGGCGTTGTTGTAGTCCGCGCCGGGCTTGGAGAAGCTCGGGATCAGCGCGACGGCGAGCAGACCGGGGATGATCGTCAGGAACGGGATGAAGATCTTCGGGAAAGCGCCGATGAGCGGGGTCCGCTGCGCGGCCGAGAGGTCCTTGGCGGCGAGAGCACGTTGGACCTCGGCGAAGTTGGTCGTCCAGTAGCCGAAGGAGAGTGCGAACCCCAGCCCGAAGACGATGCCGATCCAGTCGCCCAAGGGATTGGTCCAGTTCCCCACCTGGGTGCCCCCCCAGGTGGAGAAGAACGCCGGATCGTTGATCTTGTCCTGGAGACCGCCCCACCCCCCGACCTTGTACAGCCCGACGACGACGATGGGGATGAGACCCGCGAGGATGACGAAGAACTGCATGACCTCGTTGTAGACCGCCCCGGAGAGCCCGCCGAGCAGGATGTAGGCGAGGACGAGCGCCGCGGAGAGGACGATCGCGATCCATCGGGGCCACCCCAGCAGGGCCTCGATGACGAGGGCCAGCGCGAACAGGTTGACGCCCGCGGTCAGCAGTTGGGCCACGGCGAAGCTGACGCCGTTCACCAGGTGGCTGGACCGGTTGAACCGGCGCCGCATGAACTCCGGCACGCTGTGGACCCGCGACGAGTAGTAGAAGGGCATCATGAAGATGCCCAGGAACACCATGGCCGGGACGGCGCCGATCCAGTAGAAGTGCACGGTCGAGAAGCCGTACTGGGCCCCGTTGGCTGCCATGCCCAGGATCTCGATCGCGCCGAGATTGGCGGAGATGAACGCGAGCCCGGTCACCCAGGCGGGGAGAGCGCGCCCGGCGAGGAAGAAGTCCTCGCTGGTGGCGACGGATCGGCGGGCCAGGATCCCGATGCCGACGACGAGCACGAAGTAGACGGTGAGGATGACGAAGTCGAGAGCACCGAGGTTCAGACGCAGGTTGTCTGCCGCCGCCAGGCCATGCACGGCCCCACCTCCCATAAGCGCACGAAAGGGGCCCTTCGGCCCGTGTGCGCGAGGCTAGACCCGCCGGCGATCAGTCGCAGCGCGAGCGCGTCAGCCCGGATCACGCTCCCGGCAGCCCACGACCGGGACGGTCATCCGCACACGGCGCCGCGGGAGGCGGAGCCCACGAGCTTGGTGTACTTCGCGAGCACCCCGCGCGTGTACCTCGGCGGCAGCGGGCCCCATCCCTCGCGGCGAGCGGCGAGCTCGGCCTCGTCCACGAGCACGTCGAGGGTCTGCAGCGCGACGTCGAGGCGGATCCGGTCGCCGTTCCGGACGAAGGCGATCGGGCCGGCGTCCACGGCCTCGGGTGCGATGTGCCCGACGCACAGGCCGGTCGTCCCGCCCGAGAACCGGCCGTCGGTGACGAGCAGCACGTCCTTGCCGAGGCCCGCGCCCTTGATGGCGGCGGTGATCGCGAGCATCTCCCGCATGCCGGGGCCGCCCTTCGGCCCCTCGTAGCGGATGACGACGACGTCGCCCGCGACGATCTCACCCTTCTCCAGGGCGTCCATCGCGCCCTGCTCGCGGTCGAAGACCCTCGCCGTGCCCTCGAAGACGTCCTCGTCGAAGCCGGCCGACTTGACGACCGCGCCGTCGGGCGCGAGCGAGCCCTTCAGGATCGTGATCCCGCCGGTGCGGTGGATCGGCTCGGAGAGCGCGCGCAGCACCTTGCCGTCGACGTCCGGAGGGTTCACGTCGGCCAGGTTCTCCGCGACCGTCCTGCCGGTGACGGTGAGGGCGTCGCCGTGCAGCAGGCCGGCGTCGAGCAGGGTGCGCATGACGACGGGCACCCCGCCGACGCGGTCGACGTCCGTCATCACGTACGCGCCGAACGGCTTGACGTTCGCCAGGTGCGGGACGCGGGCGCCGATCCGGCGGAAGTCCTCCAGGGACAGGTCGACGTTCGCCTCGTGCGCGATCGCCATGAGGTGCAGGACGGCGTTCGTGGAGCCGCCGAAGGCCATCACGACGCTGACGGCGTTCTCGAACGCCTCCTTCGTCATGATCTGGCGCGCGGTGATGCCCCGGCGGATGAGCTCGACGACCGCCTGCCCGGACTTGCGGGCGTAGCCGTCGCGGCGCCGGTCGGCGCTCGGCGGAGAGGCGCTGCCGGGCAGCGACATGCCCATCGCCTCCGCCACCGCGGCCATGGTGTTCGCGGTGTACATGCCGCCGCACGCGCCCTCGCCCGGGCAGATCGCGCGCTCGATGGCGTCCACGTCCTCGCGCGGGATCAGCCCGCGGGCGCATGCGCCGACCGCCTCGAAGGCGTCGATGATCGTGACCTGCTTCTCGCTGCCGTCCGAGAGCTTGGCGATGCCGGGCATGATCGAGCCCGCGTAGAGGAAGACGCTCGCCAGGTCGAGCCGGGCCGCGGCCATGAGCATGCCGGGCAGGGACTTGTCGCAGCCGGCGAGGAGCACGGAGCCGTCGAGGCGCTCGGCCATCATGACCGTCTCCACGCTGTCCGCGATGACCTCCCGCGAGACCAGCGAGAAGTGCATGCCCTCGTGGCCCATCGAGATGCCGTCGCTGACGGAGATCGTCCCGAACTGCAGCGGATACCCGCCGCCGCCGTGCACGCCCTCCTTGCTCGCCTGCGCGAGCCGGTCCAGCGAGAGGTTGCAGGGCGTGATCTCGTTCCAGGAGCTGGCGATGCCGATCTGCGGCTTGCCCCAGTCGTCGTCGGTCATGCCGACGGCGCGGAGCATCCCGCGCGCCGCGGCGCGCTCGAGCCCGTCGGTGACGTCGCGACTGCGGGGTTTGATGTCGGGCCGCGGCACGCTGTCGTTGGGCCCGGCGCTCTGGG
>DASQJO010000514.1:0-2106 GCA_035630955.1 Kineosporiaceae bacterium | reverse complement strand
CGAGCGGATCGACGCCGCGGTCGTCCTCGTAGGTTCCCGGAAACGTGAGCAGTCGCACGCGACCTCCCCGGGGTGCGTCGGTGGACCAAGGGGGAGCGGAACGAAACGGTGGTGTCACAACGCTCCGGTCCCGTTCGGAGTTCCCGGCCCGGTCGTCCCAGCCGACGAGTGCATGCCGCTGGTGACGTCGAACGAGCACTCAGACGCGGATCAGAACGACAGCGTCGGGTGGCACCGAGACGCGTCCGCCGGCCGGCTCGACCCGCTCCCACGCGAGCACGACCTCGCCGCCGTCCGGCACGTCGAACTCCGCCGGCTCGGTGCCGAGGTTGACCAGGAGCGTGAACCGGCCGCGGCGCACGACGAGCCGGTCCGGTCCCGTCGCCTCCGCCCGGACGTCGCGCAGGTCGTCGTCCTGCACGTCCGGTTCGGACCGCCGGAGCGCGACGAGCGCGCGGTACCAGGCGAGCATCCGCGCGTGCGGGTCCTTGCCGGGCTCGGCCCAGTCGAGGACGCTCGCCTCGCGCGTCGCCGGGTCCTGCGGGTCCGGCACGTCCTCGGCGTCCCAGCCGTGCTCCGCGAACTCCGCCCGCCGCCCGTCGCGGACGGCGGCGCCCAGGTCCGGGTCCGGGAAGTCGGTGAAGTACTGCCACGGCGTCGACGCCGCCCACTCCTCGCCCATGAAGATCATCGGCGTGAACGCCGACGTCAGGTAGAGCGCGGCGCCGGCGGCCTGCCGGCCGGGGGAGATGGCGGCGCTGATCCGGTCGCCGGTCGCGCGATTGCCCACCTGGTCGTGGTCCTGGAGATAACCGAGGAAGCGGTGGCCGTGGTGCCGGGCCGGGTCGACGGGGCGGCCCCAGTCCGCGCCGCGGAACGTCGAGAAGTCACCGGCGTGCCGGAACACCTGCGTGAGGGTGCGGGCGACGACGTCCACGGAGCCGAAGTCCACGTAGTAGCCCTGCGTCTCCCCGGTCAGCCAGCTGTGCAGGGCGTGGTGGAGGTCGTCGCTCCACTGCGCGGTCATGCCGAGGCCGCCGTCGCCGGTCGGCTCGATCATCCGCGGGTCGTTGAGGTCGCTCTCGGCGACGAGCGACAGCGGCCGGCCCAGCTCGTCGGAGAGCGCCGCGGTCTCGTCCGACAGCTGCGCGAGCAGGTGCCGCGCGGACTCGTCGACGAGGGCGTGGACGGCGTCCAGGCGCAGCGCGTCGACGTGGAAGTCCCGGAACCACCGCAGCGCGTTGTCGACGATCCAGCGGCGGACGTGCTCCGAGCCCTCGTCGTCCAGGTTGACCGCGTCGCCCCACGGGGTGGAGTGCTTGCCGGTGAAGTAGGGGCCGAAGCTCGCGAGGTAGTTCCCGGACGGTCCGAGGTGGTTGTAGACGACGTCGAGGCAGACGGCCAGGCCCTTGGCGTGCGCGGCGTCGACGAACCGCTGCAACGCCGCCGGCCCGCCGTACGGCTCGTGCACGGCGTACAGGTCGACCCCGTCGTACCCCCAGCCCCAGCGGCCGTCGAAGGCGGCGACCGGCATGAGCTCGACGACGTCGACGCCGAGATCGACCAGGTGGTCCAGCCGCTCGGCGGCGGCGTCCAGGGTGCCCTGCGGGGTGAACGTGCCGATGTGCAGCTCGTAGAACAGGGCGCCGAGGGCGCTGCGCCCGCGCCAGCCGGCGTCCTGCCAGTCGTGGCGCGCCGTCTCGAACACCCGGCTGGGCTCGTGGACCCCGTGGGGCTGGCGGCCGCTGCGCGGGTCGGGCAGAGGCGCGCCGCCGTCGAGGCTGAAGGCGTAGTCCGTGCCGTGGCCCGCGTCCTCGACGTCGATGACCCAGACGGCGTCGTCCCCACGAGTCATCGGCAGCTTCTGTCCGGACGCCGCCAGGACGAGGTCGACGGCGGACGCGCGCGGCGCCCAGACGGTGAATCGGTGCACCGCTTCACGATGTCAGCGCACCCGACTCCCGCCACCGGACGACGACGAGAGGACACCGGCGCAGCGACGGTGCATGATCCGGGGATGGCGAGCGCGAAGAAGGCGACGAAGGCGGCGGAGAAGGCGACGGCTCTGGCGGAGAAGGCCGAGAGCCTGCAGGAGAAGGCCGAGTC
>DASQJO010000513.1:0-2063 GCA_035630955.1 Kineosporiaceae bacterium | reverse complement strand
CCGGCCCCCTCGCCCCGCTCGCCGTCGGCGTGAACCTCACCGCCGACGACCTGCTCGATCCCGGACTCACCGACCGCATCACCGGCGCGCTCGAACGGGTCGGCCTGCCGCCGGAGGCGTTGCGGATCGAGCTGGTCGAGGAGGCGCTGGTGGCCGACCCCGACGCCACCGCGGATCTGCTGCGGCGCTGGCAGCAGCTCGGGCTCGACGTCGCGCTCGACGACTTCGGCACCGGCTACTCCTCGCTCGCGTACCTGCGCGACCTGCCGTTCGACGAGCTCAAGCTCGACCGGGTCTTCGGCGGCGACGTCCGCCGGCGCCGGACGGCGACGATCGTGGCGCACACCGTGGCGATGGCGCACGCGCTCGGGCTCCGCGTGGTGGCCGAGGGCATCGAGGACGCCGGCTCGGCGCGCACCCTCGCGGACCTCGGCTGCGACGTCGGGCAGGGCCTGCTCTTCGGCGCCGCCATGACCCCCGCCGAGTTCGTCGCCAGGCTCGACGCGCCCGACTGATCGCCCACCTGACCTGGGGATCTCCGCCCTCGGGGGAACGCCCGGAGCCGGCCCCCTCGCCCCGCTCGCCGTCGGCGCCGGGCCTACCGTGGAACCCGTGTCGTCCCCCACCCGGCGAACGGTCCTCCGCCTGGCCGGGGCCACGCTCCTGGGCAGCCTCCTGCTGGGTGCCTGCTCCGCGCAGCCGGCGCCGGTGGGCAGTCCGATCTCCGCGCGGGCGAGCGCCTCGTCGTCGCCGTCGTCGCCGTCGTCCCCGGCCGGCGACACCACCTCGGGGTCGGTGGCGCGTCCGGACGTCTACGCCCGCGCGGGCGCGGGCATGCTCACCGGCGCCGCCCGGACCGCGCCGGCGCTCGTGTACGTCCCGAACCTCGGCAGCAACTCCGTCGACGTCATCGATCCCCGGACGTTCAGGGTGGTTCACAGCTTCCCCGTGCCGGCGCAGCCGCAGCACGTCGTGCCGTCGTGGGACCTGAGGACGCTGTGGGTCAACGACAACAAGGGCAACATGCTGACCCCGATCGACCCGCGCACCGGCAGGCCCGGGCGCTCGGTACGGGTGGACGACCCCTACAACCTCTACTTCAGCCCCGACGGCAGGCACGCCATCGTGATGGCCGAGGCCCGCGAGCGGATCGACTTCCGCGACCCGCACACGATGAAGCTGCAGCACTCGCTGACGGTGCCGTGCCGCGGCGTCAACCACGCCGACTTCACCGCCGACCTCTCGACGTTCCTCGTGAGCTGCGAGTACAGCGGCACGCTGCTCGTCGTCCCGGCGAGCGGCGCCCGGGTCGCCAGGGTGATCGACCTCAACGCGATCCGGACGTCGGGGGCGACGGACCCGATGACGGCGATGCACGGCGGAGGTCCGGCGATGTACCTGGACCCGCACGCATCCGCGATGCCGCAGGACGTCCGGCTCTCGCCCGACGGCAGGACCTTCGTCGTCGCCGACATGCTCCGCAACGGCCTCTGGCTGGTCGACGCGTCGACGTTCGCCGTCCGCTCGTTCCTGCCGACGGGGAAGGGCGCGCACGGCGTCTATCCCAGCCGGGACGCCTCGGTGCTCTACGTCTCCAACCGCGACCAGGGGACGATCTCGGTGGTCGACGCGGCCACGCTGACGGTCGTGGCGCTCTGGCGGATCCCCGGCGGCGGCTCGCCCGACATGGGCGGCGTCACGGCGGACGGCTCGCAGCTGTGGCTCTCCGGCCGGAGCGACGGCGTCGTCTACGTCCTCGCGACCGCGACCGGAAAGCTGCTGACGAAGATCCGCGTCGGAGCGCAGCCGCACGGCCTGTGCGTGTGGCCCCAGCCCGGCCGCTTCTCGCTCGGCCACACCGGCAACATGCGCTGACGCCTGTTCTCAGGGGGTGGCGCGGCCGGTGCGGTAGGCGTAGGCGACGAGCGCGGCGCGGTCGCGGCTGCCGGTCTTGACGGTCGCCTCGAAGACGTAGAGCCGCTGCGCGATCGCCTGCAGCGCGCGGAACACCCAGTCGTCCTCGGCGTACGTGGTCAGCACCACGACGCGGGCGCGCGACCCGG
>DASQJO010000512.1:0-2298 GCA_035630955.1 Kineosporiaceae bacterium | reverse complement strand
CGCGATACCGGCGGCCCGTCGGGCCGCGGCGAGGCGTGCGAGGCGGGCGGAGTGCTGAGGCGACGCCAGCTGCAGGCTGCGAGCGCGGGCACGCAGCTCCTGATGCCGGGCCTGCAGCCGATCGAGCTCGACGGCGTCCCGGTCTTCCCCGGCGGCGTGTTGCGCCCGTTCCTGGGTGGCGACGCGTGCCTGCCGGGCCGCGTCGAGCTCCATCTCGACCTCGATCCGCAGCCGTGCCACGGCCTCGACCGGCGTCGGAAGCGGCTCGTCCGCCCCCGGGACGTCGACCGACCGAGGCACCCCGACCATGGCGGCCGCCTGCTCGGCGCGGGCGACGAGTGTGCCGGCGCGGGCGTCGGCGGCCTCGACCTCCTGCCGGTACCCGGCCTGCGTCTCGCGCATCCACTGCTGGACGGCGGCGAACCGGTCGGTGCCGAAGAGGCGCTCGAGCAGCGCGCGGCGTTCCTCCGCGCCCGCCCGCAGGAAGGCCGCGAACTCGCCCTGGGGGAGGAGCACCAGCTTGGTGAACTGGTCGACGCCGAGGCCGAGGACGGACTCCAGCAGGTCACCCGCCTCGTCGATGCGGCTCGTCACCGGCTGCCAGTCGCCGTCCACGAGCTCACGCACGACCACCCGCGCCTGCTCGGTGGTCGTCCCCGCGCCGCGCTTCTTCGGTCGCTCCCACGCGGGGGAGCGGGTCACCTCGAACCGGCGGCCGGACGCCGTGAACTCGCACACCACCTCGGGCGCCACCCCGTCGGCGGCGTGGTCGCTGCGCAGCCGCGCCCCCTGCCGGCTGCCCGGTACCGCGCCGTAGAGCGCGAAGCAGACGGCGTCCAGGATGCTCGTCTTCCCGGCGCCGGTCGGGCCGTGCAGCAGGAACAGGCCGCCGGACGCCAAGGCGTCGAGGTCGACCTCGACGCTCGCCGCGAACGGACCGAACGCGGTCATCCGCAGCCGGTGGACCCTCACCCGGCCGCCCGCGCCTCGTCGGCGGTCTCCTGCGGGTCGCCGCCGGTGCCCGTCAGCCGCCGCCCGGCGCGCAGCGGCGCGACGCCGGACTCCCGGGCCAGCGCCACTCGCGCACCCTCGACGGCGTCGCGGAGCACCGCCCGTTCCTGCTCGTCCGGCGCCCGGTTCCGCACGTGCTCGACGAACCCGCAGCACAGCTCCAGGTCGCTGCGCGCGGCGGTCCGTGCCGTGTAGCCGCCGACGCGCGCGCCTCCCGCGGGCTCGAAGCGCAGCTCGAGTGTGTGCGGAAACCGCGACCGCAGCCTCGTCATGGCCTCGGCCGGCCGCTCGTCGTCGGTCAGCGTGACCTGGCACCAGGCGGCCTCCGCGTGCGCGAGCCCGGGATCGGCGAGCAGCTCGTCGAGGGCCCCTCGCAGCACCGCCAGCCGACGGGGGACCGGGGCGTCGACCGGGTCCACGCGGGCGGGCCCGCGCCGGCCCAGCTCCACCAGCCACGACCCCTTGACCTGGCCGTGCTCGGAAAACGAGTACGCCAGCGGCGAGCCCGAGTAGCGGACCGCCTCGCCCAGCCGCTGCCGCCCGTGCAGGTGCCCCAGGGCGACGTAGTCCACCCCGTCGAACACGGTCGCCGGCACGCCGCCGATGCCGCCGACGCTGATGTCCCGCTCGCTGTCGCTGGCGAGGCCGCCGACGACGAAGGCGTGCGCCGCCACCACCGAGCGCGTCCCGGCGGGGCGGGCGGCGAGGTCGGCGCGGACGGCGTCCATCGCCGCCCCCAGCACCGCCTCGTGCCCGGCGCCCGGCGGCAGGCCGAGGGCCGGCGCGACCAACGCCGGCTCGAGGTACGGCAGCGGGTAGACGGCGACGGAGCCGGAGGCGTCCTCGAGGAGCACGGGGTCGCCGCAGCGGGCGGGGTCCGTGCGGACGTGCACCCGCGAGTGCTCCAACAGCCGCGCCGCGAACCCGAGCCGCCGCGGTGAGTCGTGGTTGCCGCTGGTCAGGACGATAGTCGCGCCGGTGGCGGCCAGCCGGGCGAGGGCGTCGTCGAGCAGGGTGACGACGTCGACGCCGGGCAGCGCGCGGTCGTAGACGTCCCCGGCGACGACCACGACGTCGACGGCCTCGGAGCGGACGACGTCGACCAGGTGGTCCAGAGCCCCGGCCTGCTCCGCCAGGAGGTTCACCCGGTGGAAGGAGCGCCCCAGGTGCCAGTCGGAGGTGTGGAGGAGCCGCACGACGTCGACTCTAGGAAGACCTCGGCGCCGGGCGGGGGCGACGCGCGGAGGCTGTGGACAGTGGGACCGGTCCGCGCGTGTCGTCCACAGG
>DASQJO010000511.1:0-2668 GCA_035630955.1 Kineosporiaceae bacterium | reverse complement strand
GGCGAGACCGCCGGGGACGGGCTCGTCGCTCCCGGCGGGGCGGGCGACGGTGAGTGCGACGACGTCGGCGCCGGCCCAGTGCTCGGCGAGCGGGCCGCCGCTCACCCGGAGCCGGGGGGCGGCGGAGGCGGGAGGCGCGGTCGTCACCGGCGCCACGCTAGCGGCTCGTCGGTGGGCCGCCGTTGGCCGCCCGCGGAGCTCCGGATCGGCGTGCGGACATGCCGGGGGCCCGGGGCGATGCCCCGGGCCCCCGTGCGACCGCGTGGTCCGCCGGTCAGCCGGCGACGGCCTTCAGAGCGTCGCCGAGCTCGCCGGCCTCGGTGGCGGACATCTCGACCACCAGCCGCCCGCCACCTTCGAGGGGGACGCGCATGACGATGCCCCGGCCCTCCTTGGTCACCTCGAGCGGGCCGTCGCCGGTCCTCGGCTTCATGGCCGCCATGCGGCATCCCCTTCCTCGTGTCGCGCTCACGCCGCACCCCGTGGGCACGGAGCGTATCCGGGACCATTATCGCGCCCCAGCTGTTCGGGACGAAATGGCCCGGGCGTGAGGCACACTTGCGGACGAACGGGCCCCGCCGGCGATCTTCCCGCGCGGCCCGCCGATCAGCGCCGAGGGCAGGGAGGACGCCTCATGACCAGCGCGCCGGAGACCGCCTCGCGGGCCACCGACGCCGGGCCCGTCGTCGTCACAGGGGAGGGCGGTGTGCGGACGGTGCGGCTCGCCCGGCCGGAGGCGATGAACGCCCTCGACGTGCCCACGAAGGTCGCCCTGCGTGACGCGCTGGCGGCCGCCGCGGGCGACGAGGGCG
The DNA here is from genome assembly GCA_035630955.1 of Kineosporiaceae bacterium. Lineage (GTDB taxonomy): Bacteria > Actinomycetota > Actinomycetes > Actinomycetales > Kineosporiaceae > DATKNA01. The sequence goes on along the minus strand of DASQJO010000511.1, from coordinate 1,856 downwards.
TGCGCTGCGTGGTGCTGACGGGCACGGGGCGGGCGTTCTGCGTGGGGCAGGACCTGCGCGAGCACGTGCGGCTGCTCGGCGAGGGCGCGGACGTGCTGACCACGACCGTCGCGGAGCACTACAACCCCATCGCCCTGACGCTGGCGACGATGCCCAAGCCCGTCGTGGCCGCCGTCAACGGCGTCGCCGCCGGCGCGGGCGCGGCCTTCGCGTTCGCCGCCGACCTGGGGATCCTCGCCGAGTCGGCGGGCTTCAACCTCGCCTTCACCGGGATCGCGCTCTCCGCGGACTCCGGATCGTCGTGGTGGCTGCCTCGCCTGGTGGGCGCCGCGAGGGCGAAGGAACTGCTGCTCCGGCCCCGCACGGTCGGCGCCCGGGAGGCGCTCGACCTCGGCCTCGCGACCGAGGTGGTGCCGGACGCCGACCTCGAGGGCCGGGTGCGCGAGGTGGCGCAGCAGCTCGCCGCGGGGCCGACGGTGGCCTACGGCGCGGTGCGCCGGGCGGTGGCGTACTCGCTCGCGCACCCGCTGGAGGAGTCGCTCGCGCACGAGGGCGAGCTCATGACCCTCACCGGGAACACCGCGGACCACCGCACCGCGGTCGCGGCGTTCCTCGCGAAGGAGAAGCCGGTCTTCGAGGGCCGGTGACCGGCCGGCGACCGCCCGGTGACTACGGCGGCGGGAGCGCGACGTGGCAGCCGTCGAGGTGGTCGTCGACGAGGCCGCACGCCTGCATCGCGGCGTAGGCCGTCGTCGGCCCGACGAAGACGAAGCCCTGCCGCTTGAGCTGCTTGGCCAGCGCCACCGACGCGGGCGTGGTCGCCGGCACCTCGCCGTGCGCCGGACGCCGCGGACGCGGCGGCGGCGCGAAGGACCAGACCATCGCGTCGAGGTCGGTCCCGGACTCCCGCAGCGCCACGGTCGCCCGGGCATTGGTGATCGCCGCGTCGACCTTGGCGCGGTTGCGGACGATCCGGGGGTCGGCGAGCAGCCGGGCCACGTCGTCCGGCCCGTAGCGGGCGACGGCGTCGGGGTCGAACCCGTCGAACGCCTCTCGGAAACCCTCCCGCTTGCGCAGGATCGTCAGCCACGACAGCCCGGACTGGAACGCCTCGAGAGTGATCCGCTCGAGCAGGGCCTGCTCGCCGTGCACCGGCCGGCCCCACTCCTCGTCGTGGTAGCGCAGGTACTCCGGCGCGCTGCCCGCCCACGCGCAGCGGGCGAGCCCGTCGGCACCGACGACGAGGCCCTCGCTCACGCCAGCTCCCGGGCCATGGCCCGCAGGCTCCGCGTGAACGCGAGCCGGCCGGCCAGGGCGACGAGGCCGCCGAACGGCCGCGTGAGCCGGATCGGGGCGATCTCGACGTCCTCGGTCCACGTCACCCGGCTGCCGCGGGCGTGCTCGACGACGTCGAACGACGCCTCCCCCAGCACCACCCGCCCCTGCTTGACGACCCGGCAGTGCCCCGGGACGCCGGGAGCGGGCTCGCGCCACTCGACGACCTCCATCGGGTCGTCGACGGCGAGCGGGCCGAGGCCGGTGCGGCCGACGAAGCGCGCGCCGACCCCGGACGCGGACGGCGTGAGCACCGTGACGCGGGTGAGCGGCACCCAGCGGCCGTGCGAGGGCCAGTCGGTCAGCGCCTTCCAGGTGCGCTCCGGTGGTGCTGGCGTGTCGACGACGGCGGTGAAGCGCGCCACTCAGCGTCTCCCGCGCTCGTCGTGGGTCCCGGCGGGCGGCAGGAAGGCAGCGTCCCCCAGCTCGTCGCGCAGGTCGTTGCGCGGGTCGTTCCGCGGGTCGTCCAGCGGCTCGCCGCCCAGGTCGGAGTCCAGGGGGCGGTGCGGGTCCAGGTCCGA
>DASQJO010000510.1:0-5809 GCA_035630955.1 Kineosporiaceae bacterium | reverse complement strand
GAGCGTGCCGACGAGGCGGACCTCGCCGTCGCTGCCGGACGAGCCGCCCAGCCCCTGTCCTCCCTGACCGTTCTGCCCGTTCAGGCCGCCCTGCCCGTTCAGGCCGCTACCCGGCTGCTGCCCGGCCTGGCCCTGGCCGGGTGGCTGCGCTCCCGGCTGCCCGGCCTGGCCCTGGGACTGGCCCTGCGACTGACCGGTGGGGCTGAGCGCCGAGGCGTCGTTCGAGCCCCAGCCGGTGAAGATGCCGGTCACGAGGGCACCGGCGACGGCGCCGGCCGCGAAGAGACCGACGGCTCCGGTGATTCTGCGGCCCCGGCTGTCCGGCGGGGCGCCGACGGTGTCGGCGGTCGGGCCGCCGGGCGTGACGTCCATCCACGGGTCGCCCGTCGGGTGCCCCCACGGGTCAGCGGCGGCGACGGGCTCGACGAGCGGACGGCCGTTCTGCGCCGTGTCGGCGTGCTCGGCGGCCGGCGGTCCGGACGGGAGGGCCTGCTGCGGAGCTGTGGGGGCCGACACCGGCGTGATCGGCTGGGTCGGGGCGATCGGCTGCGGTTCTGCGTGCGGGGCACTCACGCCTGGAGCGGCCGGCTGCGGCCACGCGACCGGCTGGGGCTGGGCCGGACGCGCGAAGCCGTTCACCGGGGCGTGGCCGTGGTCGTCGTCGGTGACCGGCGCCTGGCCGATCACCTCGGAGCCGTCGGCGTCGCGCCCGTCCGGGCGCGCAAGACCCCGCTGGTCGTCGCTCGTCATGCCAGCACCGTGCGTCCAGTTCCTGGCAGCCGCCAGCGCACAGCCTGGGTGCGAGCTGTGAACTGTACGCGGGCTGTGAACGTCGACCCCCGTCTGATCCCTCGCATGGCATCGTCGGACCGTGAGCAGTCACGAGCACGCGTCGCCGGCTGATCCCTACGCCCGGCGCGTCCTCGGCGTGGTCCTGACGATCTCCGTCGGCATCCTCGTCGTGGAGGTCATCGGCGCGCTGTGGTCGGGATCGCTGGCGCTGCTGGCGGACGCCGGTCACATGCTGACGGACGTCGCCGGCCTCTCGCTGGGTCTGGTCGCGGCCGTGCTCGCGGGCCGGCCCGCGACGCTGCAGCGGACCTGGGGCTACCGCCGAGCCGAGGTGCTGGCCGCAGCGGCGCAGGCAGCCGTGCTGCTGGCCGTCGGGCTCGTGGTGCTCGTCGAGGGCGTTCGCCGGTTGATCGAGCCGCCGCCTGTCACACCGTCGATCATGGTGGTCTTCGGGCTCGTGGGGCTCGCCGGCAACGCCGTGTCGATCGTCCTGCTGCTGCGCGCGGGTGGGCGGACCATGAACGCGCGGGCGACCTTGCTCGAGGTCCTGAACGACGCCTTCGGCGCGGCGGCCGTCCTCGTCGCCGCGCTGCTGATCGCCCTCACGGGGTGGCTCCGCGCGGATGCCGTCGCCTCGCTGGTCATCGGCGCGCTGATCCTGCCCCGGACGTGGCGCCTTCTCCGCGAAGCCGTGGACGTGCTGCTCGAGTCGACGCCGCGCGGCGTCGACCTGTCCGCCGTCCGGGCGCACATCCTCGACGTCGAGCACGTGCTGGACGTCCACGACCTGCACGCCTCGACCGTGGCCACCGACCTGCCGGTGCTCTCCGCGCACGTGGTCGTCGACGACTCCTGCTTCGTGGACGGGCAGCTGCCGGCACTGCTCGACCAGCTCCAGTCCTGCCTGGCGGGGCACTTCGACGTCGAGCACTCGACCTTCCAGTTCGAGCAGGCGGGACACACGGCCCACGAGCACGCGGCGCACGCGGCACCGGAGAGGTGACGGCGTGAGCGAGGTGGACGAGGTCGACGACGTCCCCGAGATCCGGACCGTCCCGGCCGCACGCGTGCTCCGGTTGCTCGGCCTCGGAATGCTGCTCGTCGCGGTCGTCGACCTCGTCGCGGTCGCGGCCATCGTCGGCTGGATCGAGGGCGCACGCGCCCACCCGGGCAGGACGTCCGGCTCGAACGTGCCCGTCGTGTGGGGTGCGCTCGGAGCACTCGCCGGCGTCGCCGGGCTGGCGCTCGTTCTCACGCTGCTCGTCGTGGTGATACTCCTCGTCGTGCGCGCGCGTCGCGCCACCCGCTGATCAGGAGCTCTCGGTCCGGAGTCGTGTGCCCGATCAGGGCGGCACGCCGTTCGCGGTACGACGTGCCGCCTTGGCCGGACGCACGACTCGGTTCCGTCGAGGGGTCAATCGAGAGGCGGACCCTCGACGACCTCCGCCACGAGGCGTTCGCTGATCCGCGCGATCGGCAGCTGGATGCGTCCGCCCTGCAGCGGCAGCGTGAACAGGTACTCACCACCCTCCCGCCGGTACCGGTGTGCGTAGACCACGATCCGCTCGCCGGCGGTCAAAGTCAGGTGCCACGCCGTCGGCGCTACGTCGACGGTCGACCCTTCGACGGCGTCCCAGTCCACGTCCTGCGGCCCGATGTCGCGCACGTCCTCCGTCATCGCCTCCTCGGCCAGAGCCAGTGGCACCCGCACGAGCGGCAGGAGAAGGGGTGGCGTGCCCTTGAGCATGGCGTCGAAGACCGCCGTCTCCTCGCTGTGACTGAAGCCGACGGAGTAGAAGACCATGCGGTCCCCGTGAGAACGCTCGACCAGCCAGGCATCCAGATCGGACCCAAGGGCAGCTCCGGGCACCCTTGCCCATTCGAAGCTCACTCGATCTCCCCGAGGTGCTCGAGGCCTCTCTTGACCGCCTGAAGAGCATGCCGGTCGGTCATGATCGCCTTCTCCAGCGATCGAGGCAGTCCGATGAATCGCTTCTCGTCGAAGTCGTACAGCCACTTGTTGCCACGGTAGTCATGGAGGTGAATCTGGCCCGACCTCCCACCCGGATCCGGGTTCTCCAGGTCGATGCGCCACCCCTTCCCCTTGCCGAGCACCTTGCTGACCACTCGGACCCCGTCGGCGCCGATCATCTGGCTGCGCCTGCCGGCGCCGCCCAGCGGGGCCGCAGCCATCGCGACTTCGGCGGCGTCGACCTGCTGACCGAGTGCGAGCCGGACCACGGCGTCCGCCTCGCCCACCGACAGTCCTGTCACCGCCAGCCTCGTGGCGACTCCCCGCCCGCCCTGTAGCAGACCGCCGCCACCCCAGCGCGACAAGCCACCGAGCACGCCGCCCGCCAGCGGGACGGAGACGCCCCCGACGAGCGCCCACTCCAGATCGTCGGCGAGGTGCAGGTGCGCGAGCGGATCGAGGTCCCGGTGGACGACCATGCCGCTGACGGCGTCGGTGGTGACGTTCACCCCTGCGAGCACGGCCACCCGCCCCGCGAGCGCAGCGGCCTGACCGGCCAAGGACGTCAGCGCCGCCACCATCTGGGTCGCGGCGGTCGCGGCGAGTTCCGTCGCCGCGGCCAGCTCGGTCGTGACCGCGGCGGCGGCCACCTCGTCCGACGCGGTCAGCGTGACGGCAGTGAGCGCGACACCGACAGCGGCCGTGGCAGCGACGGCTGCCATGCGCTGGTGGTACTCGGCCTGCGCGTGGTCGATTCCGTCCGCGAGGCTGTCGAGCGCGTGGGCGTACTCACGCATCAGGCCCGCGCCCTCGTCGAGAGCGCGGAAGAACCGCCAGGTCTCGGCGACGAAGCCCTCCTTCGCCGGTCCCCACCAGCCTGATGTCAGCGCCGCCCCTCGCAGCTGGGCGCCGTCCCCGAGCGCCTGGATTTGCCGCGCCGTCTCGCGCCACGTCCCGGCGCCTGCCCGCACCGCTCCGGGTGCGCCGGGCGGAGGCAGGAAGCTCTCCCAGAACCCCACCGCACCTCCCGCCGCCGCACCGTCATCGGTGATAGGTGCTGGCCCGTGCCCGCGTGTGACAGGGACGGCGCCGGAACACGCCGGGCGCTACGGTGGGGCTGCGAGTCGACCCCGACGACGAGGTGGTGAGCCATGGGCTCCGTCGCCGCGGCACACCTGGTCCAGTTCTACGCCGGGGCGCAATCCCTCGCCGAGAGCCTCACCTCGCTCTTCGCGGACTCCCTGATGAAGGGGGAGACCGTCGTGGTCGTCGCGGCGTCCGACCACCGGGAGGCGCTCGACTCCGCGCTGGCCGGGGCGGGCGTCAACCTCAACGCCGAGTACCGGTCGGGCCGCCTGGTACCTGTGGACGTGGAGCAGTCCCTGGCCATGTTCATGACCCCGACCGGCCCGGACCCCGACCTCTTCCGCTCGACCATCGGCAGCACGATCGAGCTCGCCCGCCGTCGCACCGGCAGCGTGAACGCGTACGGTGAGCTCGTCGGCGTCCTGGCGGAGCGCGGCGACCTGCCGGCAGCCCTGGCGGTCGAGGCCCTGCTGGACGCGATGCTCCAGGCCCACCCCTTCCAGCTGCTCTGCGGGTATCCGCGGGAGATCGTCCGCGACATCACCCCCGCCTTCGACAGCATCTGCACGGCACACGAGGCTGTCGTCGTCAGCCGCGAGGCGAGCGGGCCGTGCCTCGCCGCCACCGTCGACCTACCGCTCGGTCCGAACGCCGCGGCCACCGCACGACGCGCCGCCCACGACGTCCTCTCGGCGTGGCGCGACGTCGATCCCCCGACCCTCGCCGACGCGGGTCTCGTCGTCAGCGAGCTCGTCGCGGCCGCCGTCCGGACGACGTGCGCCCGCGTCTCGCTCGCTCTGACGCTCAAGGACGGGCAGGTGCTCATCGCGGTGACGGACGCGGAGAACCGGCGTCCGACTCGGGTGACTGAAGCGGACCTGACCGCTGCGGGGCGTTCGTTCGCCCTGCTCACGTCGATGACACAGGCGTGGGGCGTCGAGTCCCTGCCCGAGGGCACCCGGATGTGGGCGAAACTCCCGCCCCGCTCCGCCTGACGCCGGCCCTTTTGACCCTGGCCATGCTCGTCTCGCCCGGTCGGCCTCTTGAGTTCATGGATGCCGACCGGGCGGGGCCGTGTCCGGGCCGGCCCTGGGCGACGCGGCGGCGATACTCGCGACCGTGCAGCTGCCCGACGCCTTCTCGCTCGCCGGCCGCGTCGCGCTCGTCACCGGGGCCGGCTCGCCCGGCGGCATCGGCTTCGCCGTCGCGAGGCTGCTCGGGGACCTGGGTGCCTCGCTCGCCGTCGCCGCCACCACGGACCGCGCCCACGCACGCGCCGCCGACCTCGCCGCGGTCGGCGTCCGAGCGGTCGGCGTCGTCGCCGACCTGACCGAGGAGGAGCAGGTGGCCCGAGCCGTCCGGGACGTCGAGCGCGAGCTGGGCACGCCGACGGTCCTGGTCAACAACGCCGGGATGACCAGCGTCACCACGGACGGCGAGGCCGAGAGCGGCGGCGTCCTGGACCTCGACCCGACGGCCTGGCGCGAGGCCGTCTCCCGCAACCTCGACACCGCCTACCTGGCGACCCGGGCCGTGCTCCCGCACATGATCGCCGCACGCTGGGGTCGCGTCGTCATGGTCGCGTCGGTGACGGGACCGGTGATGGCCATGCGCGGCGAAGCGGCCTACGCTGCCGCCAAGGCAGGCATGCTTGGCCTCGCCCGCGCGATCGCCGTCGACCACGCCGCCGACGGCATCACGGCGAACACCGTGGCACCCGGATGGATCGCGACGCCCAGCCAGACGCCGTCCGAGGCCGAGCAGGGGCTCCGGACGCCGACGGCACGCAGCGGCTCGTCGGCGGAGGTGGCGGCCGCGGTGGCGTTCCTCTGCTCGCCCGGCGCGGCCTACGTGACCGGGCAGTGCCTCGTCGTCGACGGCGGCAACAGCGTCGCCGAGGAGCGCGCCTGACCCTGACCCGTCACACTCGGGACCGTGCCCGCACCCGGATGGCGTCCG
>DASQJO010000509.1:0-2082 GCA_035630955.1 Kineosporiaceae bacterium | reverse complement strand
CGCCGTCGTGCCCGCGGGGGGTCCGGTACCGGACGCCGAGGAGACGCCGGTCGGGCCGCCGGAGGACGCCGACGCCGCGCCGCCGGCCCGGCGGTGGGCGAACGCAGGCGGCATCGCGGTCTCGCTGACCTGGCTCGCGTTCCTGCTGCACCTGGCGGCCGTCGTGACGCGTGGTGTGTCCGCGGGACGGGCTCCGTGGGGAAACATGTACGAGTTCTCCACGGCGGGCGCGGTCGTGGTGACCGGGGCCTTCCTCGCGGTCCTGCAGCGGCGCGACATCCGCTACCTCGGCACGTTCGTCGTCGGTCCGGTCCTGCTCACGCTGGGCCTGGCGATCACGGTGCTGTACACACCCTCGGCGCAGCTCGTGCCGGCGCTGCAGAGCTACTGGCTGCTCATCCACGTGACGGTGGCGTTCGTGGCGTCAGCGCTGTTCACGCTCGGGTTCTCCACGAGCGTCCTGCAGATCGTGCAGCACCGGCGCGAGGACGCCCGGGCCGCCGGCCGGGAGCCGAGGCGCGGACGCTTCATGGACGGGCTGCCGTCGTCGGCGGACCTCGAGCGCTCGGCGTACCGCCTGCACGTGGTCGCGTTCCCGCTGTGGACCTTCACCGTCATCGCGGGCGCGATCTGGGCGGAGCACGCGTGGGGCCGGTACTGGAACTGGGACCCCAAGGAGGTCTGGTCCTTCGTCATCTGGGTCGTCTACGCCGGCTACCTGCACGCGCGGTCGACCCGCGGCTGGGACGGGCGCCGGGCCGCGTGGTTCGCCATCGCCGGGTACGGCTGCCTGCTGTTCAACTTCCTGGTGGTCAACGTCTTCTTCGTCGGCTTCCACAGCTACTCGGGGGTCTGACCGTCAGGCCGGGTGGCCTGCCTGGTCCTCGCCCTCCGGGCCGGTCTCACCCTGCGGGCCACCCTCGCGGCGCTCGCGCTGCCGGCGCCGGCGTTCATCGTCGGCCTGCCGTCGGCGCCGCTCGAGGTCGAGGCGGCGGAGGAACTCGGGGTCGTCGTCGGGCGCGAGCGGCCGGGCGACGGGTTCGTCGGTCGTGTGCAGGGGGCGGCCGGCGAAGAGGTAGGCGAGCGCGCCGACGAGCGGCACGAGGATGAGCAGCAGCCATGCGGGCCGGGGGAGGTGTCGCAGGTCACGCGCGTCGGCGCGGACGCAGTCGACGAACGCGTACACCATCAGCCCGACCACCACGAGGACGGCGACCACGCGCAGCATTCACCAACTGTACGGTCTCCGCGGCCGGGAAGCGCCGGTCAGCCCGCGGCTCGTGACGCCATGCCCGGAGCCACGCCCTCGGGCGTGACGGCCGGCTGGGTGAGTGCGGTCTCGGGCCGTCCGAGCAGGTGACCCTGCACGGCGTCGATGCCGAGTGAGCGGGCGGCGTCCAGCTGCGTCCGGGTCTCGACCCCGACGGCCGTGCAGGCCAGGCCGAGCCGGGTGGTCAGCCGGACGGTCGCGACGACGAGCCGGTCGTCGACCCCGAGGTCGGCCGTCAGCGACCGGTCGAGCTTCACGCCGGTCAGGGGCAGCTCGCGGAGCGCCGCGATCGACAGGCCGGCGGCGCCGAAGTTGTCGAGCACCACGCCCACCCCGGCGTCCCGGAGTGCACCGAGCACCGCGCGACCCGCCTCGGCGTCCTCGAACGCGGTCGCGGCGGGGACCTCCACCGTCAGCGCGGAGGGCTCCATGCCGGCGCCCTGCAGCGCGTGCAGGATCGTGTCCGCGACGCCGGGACCGGAGAGCTGCTCCGGCGCGAGGTTGACGGACAGCCCGGCGTCCGGATGCGTGGCGCGGAGCGCCCGGAGGGCGTCCAAGCCCTGGGCGAGCACCGTGGCGCCCAGCAGGTCGGCCAGCCCGGAGCGCCGCGCCGCCGGGACGAACCGGGACGGCGGGACGCTGGTGCCGTCCGCGCGGGTCCACCGGGCGAGCACCTCGAAGGCGGTGACGCGGTCGTGCCGCGGCAGGGTCCCGAGGGCGACGATGGGCTGCAGGGCGACCGACACCTCGCCACCCGCGAGCGCGGTCCAGAGCTCGTCCGCCAGCGCGTCCGGAGCGACGGCGCGTCGTGG
>DASQJO010000508.1:0-6609 GCA_035630955.1 Kineosporiaceae bacterium | reverse complement strand
GCACGGTTCCTCGACATGGAGCCGGACGAGTTCGAGCGCGCGACCCAGGTCACCTACCTCGGCTTCGTCAACGGCACCCGGGCGGCGCTGCGCCGGATGGTGCCCCGGGACGCCGGTCACATCGTGCAGGTGGGCTCGTCGCTGGCGTTCCGCGGCATCCCGTTGCAGAGCGCGTACTGCGGCGCCAAGCACGCGATGGTCGGATTCACCGAGTCCGTGCAGGCGGAGCTCGACCACGACGGCGTCGACGTGCAGATGTCCATGGTCCACATGCCGGCGCTGAACACGCCGCAGTTCGGGTGGGTCCGGTCGCGGCTGCCGAAGCACCCGCAGCCGGTGCCGCCGATCTTCCAGCCCGAGGTGGGCGCTCGCGCCGTCGCCTACGTCGTCCAGCACCCGCGGCGCCGGACGGCGGTGACCTGGCGCACCAGCGCCATCATCATCGGGAACGCCGTGGCGCCGAGGCTGCTGGACTGGTTCATCGCCAAGACCGGCGTCCAGGGCCAGCAGACCGACGAGAACCTCCCCGTCTACGGCGACAACCTGGACAAGCCGGTGCAGGACGACATCGGCGCGCACGGCAGCTTCGACGACCGCGCCAAGTCCGTCAGCCCGCAGACCTGGGCGAACCTGCGGATCGGCCGCGTGGTCGGCGCCGCCGTGAGCACGATCGGCGCGGCCGGGGAGCGGACCCGCGAGCTCCTGGGCAGCCGGTGAGCGCGCCGTCGGACGCCCAGCGCGTCCTCGAGCCCGCGCCGCCCGGCCCGCCGCCGCCGGACGGCGTCCGCGCCCAGCTTCGACTCGCGGTCGGCGTCGGCCAGCTGACGTACGGCGTCCTGCGGCTGCGCAGCTCGAGGTCGGGGTGGTACCACCTCGCGCTGGGCGGCCGGCAGGTCGTGCAGTCCCGGCTCGACGGGGCGGGACTGTTCTCCCCGGCCGCCGACAGCGCCGTGGACGGACTGCACGTGGCGACGATGCTCGGCGTCGCGCTCCTGCGGCCCTCCCACCGCCGCACGGCGCTGCTCGGAGCGGCGCACGCGGCGGCCTGGGCGGCGCTCGACCTGGCGTTCCGCCGGGGCGGGGACGGGCTCAGGCCGACTCGCGCCTGAACGTCCGGGTGCCGACGAGCAGGCCGGCGGCGACCAGCCCGAGCGCCCAGACGAGCCCCCAGCCGCCCACCGACGTCGTGAGATCGCCCCGGAAGAACGCCCGGATCCCGTCGACGACGTGCTTGAGCGGGTTGACGTCGGAGAGCGTGCGCAGCCAGGCGGGCGCCAGCGACATCGGCAGCAGGATCCCGGACAGCAGGAGCACGGGGACGGCGATGCCGTTGAGCAGCGGCGCCAGCGCGTCCTCGCTCTTGAGCGCGAGCGCGGCCGCGTAGGAGAGCGACGAGAACGCCGCCGCGAGCAGGCCGACGACGAGCAGGGCCAACGCGGCGCCGCCCACGGGTACCCGGAGCCCGAACGGGACCGCGACGAGCATGAGCAGCGCACCCTGGACCAGCAGGACGACGACGTCGCGGGCCACCCGCCCGGCGAGCAGCGCCGTCCGGTGCGCCGGGGTGACGCGCATGCGCTCGATGACGCCGGCCCGCCACTCGGCGACCAGGCCGAACCCGACGAACGCGGCGCCGAAGATGCCGAGCTGCACGAGCAGGCCGGGGACGAAGATCTGCCAGGCGTCGCCGGGCGGCAGGCCCGGCGTGTTCTCGACGACCTTCTTGAGCAGCGGCCCGAAGAGGGCCAGGTAGAGCACCGGCTGGGTGAGGCCGATGACGACCCAGACGGGGTTGCGCAGGCTGAGCCGCAGCGCGCGGCTGAAGACGATCCAGGTCTCGCGGAGGAACGACACGGGGGCTCCCGGTGGTCAGGCGGCGTCGCGCAGCGAACGGCCGGTGAGGTCGAGGAAGACGTCGTCGAGCGTCGGGCGGCGGACCTCGACGGCCTCGGGGCTCACGCCCCGGGCGTCGAGGCTCCGGAGCAGGCCGGGCAGCACCGCTCCGCCGTTCGGCACGCGGAGCACGACCTGGACGCCGGAGTCGGCCTCGTCACGCAGCTGCGCGCCCTGCGCCCCCGGCAGCTCCTTGACGACGACGAGGGCGGCCTCGGCGTCCGCGCTGCCGGCGAGGGTCAGCGTCACCGCGTCGCCCGAGACGGCCCGCTTGAGCTCGTCCGGCGTCCCGGAGGCGACGATCGAGCCGTGGTCGATGACCAGCAGGCGGTCGCAGAGCGCGTCCGCCTCCTCGAGGTAGTGCGTGGTGAGGAAGACGGTGGCGCCCTGCTCGTCGCGCAGGCTCCGGATGTGTCCCCAGAGGTTGGCGCGCGACTGCGGGTCCAGCCCCGTCGTGGGCTCGTCGAGGAAGACCAGCCCGGGCGCGTGCACCAGGCCCATGACGATGTCGAGCCGGCGGCGCTGCCCGCCGCTCAGCGAGCCGCAGGTGCGGCCCCAGACGCCGTCGAGGTCGAGCCTGCCGAGCAGGTCGCGGCCGCGGCGGGCCGCCTCGTGCCGGTCGACGCCGTACAGCCGGGCCTGGTCGACGATCTCCTCGCCGACCCGCGCCTCGGCCTGGGTGACGCCGCCCTGGGCGACGTAGCCGATGCGCCGCCGCACGCCGACGGGGTCCGCCAGCAGGTCCCGGCCCGCGACCGTGGCGGTCCCGGACGTCGGCGCGAGCAGCGTCGTCAGCATGCGCAGGGTCGTCGTCTTGCCGGCCCCGTTCGGGCCGAGGAAGCCCACCACCTCCCCGGCGTCGACGTCGAGGTCGACGCCGCGGACGGCCTCCACGGGGCCGGTACGCGTGCGGAACGTGCGGGCGAGCGCGCGGGCGCTGATGACGGGTTCGGGCATGCAGCAACCGTCCCACCCGCGCTTGCTACTAGTCAAGTTTGAATAGTTCTTGGACTATCGGACGACGGGGCCGCCCCTCCGCCAGGGGACGTCCTCCCCGGCGAAGCCGTAGACGCCGTCCCGCAGGCGCCCGAGGACGTCCTCGACCCATTGCCGTTCCCCCTGCAGGTGCGCCCGGTGGAGGAACAGGTGCTCGGCGACGTGGTCCGGGGTGGCGCTGGCCGTGCGGACGTCCTCGAGCTCGTAGGCCATCCCGGCGACCCGGGCGTCCAGCTGGGTGCGACGCGCCTCGAGCGCGGCGATGACCTCGTCGCGGCTCAGCGCCCACCAGAACGACAGGCCCGCCAGCAGCCGGCTGGGCTCGTACGGGTGGAGCTGCCAGAGGGCGTCGCGCACCAGCCGGAGGAACTCCGCCTCGCCGTCCGCCGTCAGGGTGTAGGTCGCTCGCGCCGCGGGGCCGGTGCCGCCCACCGCGATCTCGGCCTCGTGCTCCTCGAGCAGGCCGTCGCGGGTGAGCGTCCGCAGCGCGTTGTAGATCGATCCGGATGCGACGTTGGCCCAGTGCTCGATCTGCCACGTCGTCAGCTCGCGGCGCACCAGGTAGCCGTGGGCCGGCTGGAGGATCCGGACCCCGCCGAGCACGAGCAGCCTGGTCACCGACACGCCGCGAGTGTAGGCATCACCGGCGCGGGGGAGCCGCGGTCACCCCCACCAGAAGGACGTGGCGATGAGGGCGTACAGCACGACGAGGGTGACGCCCTCGAGCCACGTCGACTCCCCGTCGTTGACGACGAGCACGGTGACGATCACCGCGATGATCAGTGATGCCACGAGCAGCGGCGAGAGCACGAGCGTGAAGGTCGCGCCGACCAGCGGGGCGACGAGCACCAGCACGGGCGCCAGCACGAGCGCGATCTGCAGCGGCGACTGGAGGATCACCGACAGCGCGTAGTCCGTCTGGTTGCGGGCGGCGAGCTGGACCCCGACGACGTTCTCGACGGCGTTGCCGGCGATCGCCACGATCACGAGGCCGGCGAACGCCTCGGAGATGTGCAGGGCGTCCATGGCCGGCTGCAGCCCGGCGACGAACCAGTCCGAGACGAACGCGGCGGCGACCGCGGCGGCGAAGAGGATGCCCAGGGTGAGCGCGAGCGGCCACCGGGCCTCCTTCGGCTGCTCCGCCTCGCCCTGGGGCTCGGACCGGGACAGGGACGCCGGGATCGAGAGCCCGAACAGCAGGAGCAGCAGGATCGCCGTGATGATCGACAGCCCGCGCTCGTGTCCCGCGGCCGGGGTGTGCAGGGCCGCAGTGAGGGAGGGGATGAGCCACGCCGCCACGGACAGGACCAGCAGCAGCGACAGCGTCCGTGCCTGGCTCGCCGGGAAGCGCTGGGTGCCGTGCCGCAGTCCGCCGACGATGAAGGCGAGCCCGAGCACGAGCAGGACGTTGGCGAGCACCGACCCGACCAGGGCGGCGTCGACGACGTCGTAGAGCCCGTCGCGCAGCGCGAAGAGGCAGACGAAGAGCTCCGGCAGGTTGCCGAGGGCCGACTGCACCACGCCCGTCGCGCCCGCCCCGAGCCGGTCGCCGAGTGCGTCGACGGCCCGGCCGACCAGGCTCGCGAGCAGTGCGAGCGCGACGGCGGCGATGAGGAACGGGACCACCGAGGGCAGCGACACGAGCCGGGCGGCGCCGGCCAGGACCGTGGCGACGGCGCACCCGCCGATCAGCCGGACGTCCTGGCCGGTCAGGCCGGTCGCCGAGGTCGGCGGGCGCGTCTCCTGCCGCACCGCGTTCATGCCGCGCACAGTAACGGCCGCCCGGTCGGGCGCTACCTCACCAGGAGCCGCCGCCGGTCGCGAGCCGCGCCAGGGCGGCCCACGTCAGCGGGCCGACGTTCCCCGTCGTCGGGATCCGGTGCGCGGCCTGGAACCTCCGCACGGCCGCGGTGGTGACCGGCCCGTACCAGCCGCTGACCGGCGTCACGCCGAGGAGGTGCTGCACCGCGCGCACGGCGGGGCCGGTCGACCCGTACGTCAGCACCTGGGAGACGTACGGCGCGAGCGGCCCGGCGGAGCCCGGCGACACCGGGGTCGGCGACGGCGTCGGTGAGGGGGTCGGCGTCGGGCTCGGCGAGGGAGCCGGCACCGGCGGGACCCAGGTGCCGGCGGAGAACGCCTTCAGCAGGGCCCGCCACGTCGCGGTGTCCACGACCTGTCCCGCCGGCAGCCCGTGCGACGTCCGGAACGCCGAGACAGCGGTCCCGGTCAGCGGCCCGAAGCCCCCGTCCGCCGCCACGCGCAGCGCCCGCTGCAGGCCGGTGACGAGTGGACCGGACGAGCCGGGCCCGAGCCGGGCGCCGGACGCCGCGAACAGCGCGGAGGCGACGGCGGGGGCTCCGCGCGGAGCCTTGACGGTGGGGTGCGCCGGGCACGGCGTCGCGCGCGGCCCGGTGTACGGCGGCGCCCAGTTGAACTCCGCCGGCCGGCACGGCCCGTAGTCGGTGGCGGCGACGGTGCCCGTCCAGAACGAGGTCCGGCCGGCCGCCCCCGCCCAGCTGAGCGAGACGTGGATGTGATCGCGGTGGCAGGTGGTGTCGTAGGACTTCTCCGGGTGGGTGGCGCAGCTCGAGTAGGGGCGCCAGCCCTCGGCCGCCCGGTAGGCGCCCCAGATCCGGTTGTTCCAGATCAGGTACATGACGCCGAGCCGGCGGGCGTTGGCGTACGGGCGGCCGGCGGCATCGGGTGACAGCAGCCAGCTCAGCATCGCGTTCGCGCGGGCGGCGCCGGCCGGGTCGCGCACCGACGTGAACCAGTCGATGGCACGCCCCTCGTAGTGCTCGCTGGCGATGCCGTCGGACCCGCAGGCGCGGGCGATGCCGTAGCTCGTGCCCGGGTAGGTCGCGCGCAGCAGGTTCCCGAGCTTCACGGCGCCGGGCATGGCGACGGGGTTGCACGAGTCCTGCTCGAGGTAGGGGGAGAGCGCCTCGATGCCAGGGGGGAGGGCCACGGCGGCGCGGGGGACGCCGAGGGCCGCGGGCCGGACGGCGGCCGCTCCGCCGAGCGCGCTCTCGACGGCGCCGAACGCACCGGAGCCGGTGACGAGCACCAGCAGTGCCAGGAGCAGCCCGAGGGGCCCCGGCGAGAGCCGGACGACGGGCCGGCTCTCGGCCGCGCAGTGGGCGTGGCGGGCCGGGCGCCGGCGTCGGAGCCGCCAGGGCCCCGACGCGGGACGGTCGGCGCGGCGCCGGGCCCGCGACGGGGCCTGCGGGGAGGGGGAGGCGTACGGACGTCCGGTGGAACGGGTGCCGGACGGGCTGCTGGATCGGGGACGCACGGGTGGACTCCTCCGGGTCGGACATCCGACCCGTCGGCAGCCCCTCGGCGCGGTCGCGCCGTCGGTGGGGGTGGTCCGACAGCCCCTCGCCCGGCCGACGTCCCGTCACGCTGCGTGCGTCGGGGTGCCCGCCGGTCGCCCTGTCAGAGGCGGCTCCACGCCTCTGTGAGCACGGTGCGCAGCACCGATTCGATCTCGTCGAACTCGGCCTGCCCGACGATCAGCGGCGGCGCGAGCTGCACGACGGGGTCGCCCCGGTCGTCGGCGCGGCAGTAGAGGCCGGCGTCGAAGAGGGCCTTGGAGAGGAAGCCGCGCAGCAGGACGTCGCTCTCGTGGTCGTCGAAGGACTCCCTGGTCGCCTTGTCCTTGACCAGCTCGATGCCGTAGAAGAACCCCTCGCCCCGCACGTCGCCGACGATCGG
>DASQJO010000507.1:0-2525 GCA_035630955.1 Kineosporiaceae bacterium | reverse complement strand
GGGCCAGGCGGCGACGTACTCGCCGGAACGGCAGTCGACGACGAGGCCCCTCGCGGCCAGCGGAGCGAGGACCGGGTCGAGGACGTGGCGCCAGAACAGGGGGAGCGAGCCCAGGCCCAGCTCGGCGCACATCGGCAGCCGGTAGGGCGGGATGCGGTCGCCGGGCCGCAGCGCTCCCCAGAGCCCGGAGACGACCACGAGCCGCGACGCGCCGCGACGCCGCGCGGACGCCGGCAGCGTGGACCAGCCGAGCGCGTCGTAGAGCACGCCCGTGTAGACCTCGAGAGCCGGGCGCGCTGGCACCGTGCGGAGCCGGACGTTCCGGGCGACCTCCTCGCCCAGCGACGCGCCGACCCCGAGCCGCCGCACGGCGTCCGGCCCGGCGCTGACCGCGGCCACGGCGTCGAGCACGCGTTCGCGGGTGGCGGTCAGCGCCGGGAACGAGAGAGCGGCCAGGTCGAGCGGCTTGCCGCGGGCGGCCGGCGGGGCCTTGGACTCCGACGGCGGCAGCAGCACGAGCACGACGACGCAGGTTACCGGCGCCGCCGGCCCTCGGCGCCGCCCTAAGGTGTGCCGCATGGTGCGGCGCGTGATCCGGCTCGGCGGCCCCGACCCGGCCTCGGTCGCGGCGCTCGAGCAGCGGTTCGCCGCGGTGCGCGAGCGGCTCGGCGTCCCCGACACGTTCCCGCCAGACGTGCTCGCCGCGGCCGAGGCGGCGGCCCGCGACACCCCGCCGCCCGAGCTCGACCTGACCGGGGTCGCCTTCGTCACCGTCGACCCGCCCGGCTCGACCGATCTCGACCAGGCGCTGCACCTCGAGCGCCGCGGCGACGGCTACGACCTCGACTACGCCATCGCCGACGTGCCGTCCTTCGTGCCGCCGGGCGGCCCGGTGGACGCCGAGGCGCGCCGCCGCGGCCAGACCCTCTACGCGCCCGACCGGCGCGCCCCGCTGCACCCGCCGGTGCTCTCCGAGGGCGCGGCGAGCCTTTTGCCCGACCAGGTGCGCCCGGCCTTCGTCTGGCGCTTCGAGCTGGACGCCGGGGGAGAGGTGCGCGCCGCCGAGGTCGTGCGCGCCGCCGTCCGGAGCCGTTCCCGGCTCGACTACGCCGGCGTGCAGGCCGCGGCGGACGCCGTCCCCGAGGGCGCCGCCGATCCCGGCGATCTCGTCGCCCTGCAGGCCGTGCTGCTGCGGGAGGTCGGCGTCCGGCGGGAGGCGCTCGAGGCGGCGCGCGGCGGGGCCAACCTGCCGCTGCCCGAGCAGGAGGTGAGCGCGCAGGCCGGCCGCTACGAGCTGACGCTGCGCGCCGTCCTGCCCGCGGAGGACTGGAACGCCCAGCTCTCGCTGCTCACCGGC
Source organism: Kineosporiaceae bacterium (assembly GCA_035630955.1). GTDB lineage: Bacteria > Actinomycetota > Actinomycetes > Actinomycetales > Kineosporiaceae > DATKNA01. The sequence continues at coordinate 1,168 of DASQJO010000507.1, read as the reverse complement.
ATGGCCGCGGCGCGGTTCATGCTCGACGCGGGCGTCGGCATCCTGCGTACCCTGCCCACGCCGGACGACGGCCTCGTCGCCCGTTTCCGGCGCCAGGCAGAGGCGCTCGGCGTCGACTGGCCGGCGCAGGAGCCGCTGGGGTCGCTGCTGCGGCGGCTCCGCGGGACCGCCGGCAACGAACTGGCCCTGCTCCACGAGGCCGGCGCCCTGTTCCGCGGCGCCGGCTACGCACCCCTCGCGCCAGGCCTTCCGGCACCCCCGGTGACGACGCACGCCGCGGTGGCCGCTCCGTACGCGCACGTGACGGCCCCGCTGCGGCGGCTCGTGGACCGGTTCGGGCTGGTCGCCTGCGAGGCGATCTGCCGAGGCGCGGCGGTGCCCGACTGGGTCGTCGCGGCGCTGCCCGACCTGCCCGCCGCGATGCGCGCCTCCGACGAGCTCGCCGGGCGGCTGGAGCGGGGCTGCACGGACGTCGTCGAGGCGGCGGTGCTCGCGCACCGGGTCGGGGAGGTGTTCGACGCCGTCGTGGTCGACGTCAACCACAGCGGGGGCAAGGTGCAGCTCGTCGGACCGGCGGTGCTCGCGCCCTGCGTCGGCGTCCTGGACCTCGGCGCCCGGGTCCGGGTCCGGCTCGACGCGGTCGACCTGGACGGGGGAGCGGTGACCTTCTCCGCGGTCCCCTGACCTGTAGGCTTGCCGTGGACGAGCCGGGCAGGCGGCCGCGTCGGGCGGTTCGCCGCCCGCCGAGGAAAGTCCGGACTCCACAGGGCAGGGTGGTGGGTAACGCCCACCCGGGGTGACCCGCGGGACAGTGCCACAGAGAACAGACCGCCCGGACCGGCGAGAGCCGGTGCGGGCAAGGGTGAAACGGTGGTGTAAGAGACCACCAGCGCGCCGGGTGACCGGCGCGGCTCGGTAAACCCCACCCGGAGCAAGGCCAGACAGGGAGCGCCCGAGGGTTGCCCGCCCGAGCTCCCGGGTAGGCCGCAACCGCCGGGGGCTCTCCCGACGTCGGGAGGGTTCCTGCGAGGAGGGCGCCGGCGACGGCGTCCCGAGATGGATGGCCGCCCCCGGGCAGGACGCCCGGGACAGGATCCGGCTTACCGCCCGGCTCGTCCCTGTTCCGATCCCACCACGCGAATCCGGTATGTAATCAGTGACATTTCGT
>DASQJO010000506.1:0-3684 GCA_035630955.1 Kineosporiaceae bacterium | reverse complement strand
CGCGCTTCGTGCCGCCGCCCTACGACCCGACGATCGTCCCCTCCCCGGAGCGGGTCGAGCGCGTCGACCTCGATCCCGAACCCGTCGCCCGGGTGCCCGCCGTCCGGCCCCCGGTGCCCGAGCAGTACGTCACCGGCTCGGTGCCGATCGTCGAGATCGAGGGCGGGTGGGAGCGGGTCTACCGCCGCCGGCGCCGGCAGACCCTGACGTTCCTCGCCGGGCTGGTGGGCGTCCTCGTGGTCGGGTTCATCGCCTGGCTGACCTACGCCGGCGTCGTCCCCTGGCCGTTCGGCGGCACCGTCTCCGCGGCGCAGAACGTGTGCACCCACAGCCAGCCGCTCCCGCCGAAGAAGATCTCCGTCCGGGTCTTCAACGGGTCCTCCCGCGACGGGCTCGCCGGGGACGTCGCCGGCCGGCTCAAGGGTCTGGGCTTCGCGGTGAAGGCGACCGGCAACGACCCGCTGGAGACCAAGATCCGGACCGCGGTGGAGATCCGGCACGGCGAGAACGGCGATCTCGCGGCGGCGACGATGGTCGCCTATGTGGTCGGGAAGACCAAGGACGTCCAGGACGACCGGCAGGACGCCACCATCGACCTGGTGCTCGGCCCGTCGTTCGCCCGGCTGCACACGAAGGCGGAGCTCAAGAAGTCGCTGGCGGCCGTGACGTCCAGGCTGCCGATGACCTGCCCGCTGGGCGTGACGCCGCCGTCGACGGCGACGCCCAGGCCGTCGGCGTCCGTCACGCCGAAGGCGCGGGTGACCCCGCGCCCCACGCCGAAGCGCTGATCACCTCACCGACCCCGTGGGCTCAGACGGGCAGCACCCAGACGTCGTCCGTGACGAGCGGCACCACGGTGCCGTCCGCGAGCACGCCGTCGACGCTGACGCCGGGCCCGCCGACGACCACGTCGGTGTGCACGGCGGAGACGTTGAGCCCCTGCTCGAGCAGCTGCTCGCGGCCCAGGTCGAGGCCGCCCGGCACGGTGAACGGGAACGACTGGCCCCACGCCACATGGCTGCCGGCGTTCTCGTCGTAGAGGGTGTCGTGGAACGTCACGCCGGCGGCGCGGACGGCGGACCCGCCGTCCACGATCGCCACCTCCCCGAGCGAGCGTGCGCCGTCGTCGGTCTCCAGCTCCGCGCGGACGGCGTCCACCCCGCGGTCGCCGGTCACGTCGACGATCCGGCCCTTCTCGAACGTCACGACGAGGCCCTCCACCAGCACGCCGGCCCGCGGCATGACGAGCGGCTGGGAGATCCGCAGCACCCCGTCGGCGCGCTCCCGGTCCGGACTGGTGAAGACCTCCTCGGTCGGGAGGTTCGGCATGAAGGTCCGCCCGTCGGCGGAGGTCAGGGAGCCGCCCGTCCAGATCCGCCCCGGCCGCAGGCCGACCGTGAGGTCCGTGCCACCGCCGTGGTAGCGCACGGCGTCGAGGTCGAGCGCCGTCACCGCGGCGGCGCGCGCGGCCAGTTGCCGCCGATGCTCCTGCCAGCGCTCGACCACCTGCTCCGGCGTCCCGCCGTCGAGCCGCATCGCGACGGCGACGGCGTCCCACAGGGCGTCGACGTCCGGCTCGCCGAAGACCTGCGTCGCCCACCCCGGGTTCGGCGCGGCCACGATCGTCCAGGGCACCTGACCGCCGAGCATCAGGGTGCGCGAGCGGTGCGCGTACTCCAGCGGTGTGGCGGTGAGCCGGGCGGGATCGATCCCCTCGAGCAGGGACGGGTCAGGGTTGCCGGTGAGCGTGACGATCGACATGCCGTTCGCCGCGAACTCGTCGAGGCGGGTCATCACCCAGCCGGGAACGGAGCGCAGCGACTCCTCCGGGCCGTGCAGCAGGGCGGACCGCCGGACGTGCGCGTCGGCGTACTCGACGGTCACGCGCGACGCGCCGGCCCGGTAGGCGGCGTCGGCCACGGCCCGCGCGATCGGCGCGTGCTCGACCTCGGCCCGCAGGAACACCTCCCTGCCCGGCTCCACCGCCGCCCCCACCCGGACGACGAGCTCGGCATAGGCCTGCAGTCGGTTGCCCTCCACGCCGCGATCGTACGATCGCGGCTCCTCCCGGGGTACGGGCCGGCGGCTACGGTGCCGAGATGGACATTCGGCGCGCCACCGCGGACGACTGGCCGCTCGTCTGGCCGTTCTTCGCCCGCATCGTCGCCGAGGGCGAGACCTACGCCTACCCGCTCGACCTGACGCCCGCGACCGCGCGGCCGCTGTGGATGGAGCCGCCGCCCTCGGCCGTGTTCGTCGCGGTCGACGGCGACACCGTGCTGGGCTCGGCGAAGAGCGGCCCCAACCGGCCGGGGCGCGGCGCGCACGTGTCGACCGCGAGCTTCATGGTCGACCCCGACCACGCGGGCCGCGGCGTGGGCAGGGCGCTCGCGGAGCACGTCCTCGCCTGGGCCGCGGCGCAGGGCTACCGCTCCATGCAGTTCAACGCGGTCGTCGAGACGAACACGCGCGCCGTCCGGCTGTGGCGCTCGCTGGGCTTCGAGATCGTCGGCACGGTGCCCGAGGCGTTCGACTCGGCCCGGCACGGCCTCGTCGGGCTGCACGTCATGTATCGGCCGTTGTGACCCTTGGCCCCTCGCACGGGCGGGACGACAATGGCCGAGGGAGCGGGAGGTGCCATGGCACGGTTCGCGGTGACGGCGGTCTTCGAGGTGGGTCCGGGCAAGGTGCCGCGCGGGCCCGACGTCCTCGAGCGGGCGACCGTCACGGGCAAGGCCACGCATCGCTTCAGCTACTGCGACGGGCGGACCCTCACCGTCGTCATGGACTGGACGGCGGGCTCCGAGGGCGAGGCGCGTGACGCGGCCCTGACCGGTCTGCGGCTGGCCTGGGCCGGCCTGACCGGCGTGGACCCGGGCGATCCGCTCAGCGTCCGCATCCGGTGCCTGACGCCGAAGCCGATGGCGCGCATCGCCGCGGGCGCTCGACGGCTGACCTCCTGGCACCCCGAGGGTCTGCCCGCCCTCGATCGGATCGAGGAGCTGCCGCGCCGGTTCGACGACGGCGAGGATCATGACGACGACGGCGGCCTCGCGGGGGTGCGCGAGCCGCGCCGGCCGAAGCCCGGACCGGGACAGCTCTCGGCGCAGCTCGAGGAGCCGGGACCGAGGATCTGAGCCGGTCAGGGACCGAGCTCGGGGGGAGCCGCATGGCGCGTTACACGATGACCGCGCGCTTCGACGCGCACACGGGGGCCGACGGGGACGCCCCGAGCTCGCACGGCCCGGAGGTCCTCGCCCGGCTGTCACTGCCCGACCGGGCCGTGCACCGGTCGAGCACCTGCGACGGGACCACCCTGACCGTGGTGGTCGACTTCCGCTCCTGGCAGCCGGCTGCGGTCTGCCGGCACACCGTGGACGCCGTCCGCGCCGCGTGGCGGGGGTCGTCCGGCGCCGACCTCGGCGAGCCGGTCTCCGTGCGCGTGCACCCGCAGCGCCCGCCGCAGCCGGCGGCCGGCGCGGTGGGCCGGCCGCGGGAATACGCGTGGCGGCCGGACGCCGAGGGTGGCGGCGACGGCACCCTGGTCCTCGTGGACCCAGGCTCCGAGCCCATCTCGGCCCCGGAGGGACCCGCGGTGGAGGCGCACGAGACGCACCGGCCGGCGGACCACGGGCGCCGGCGCCGCGTACCGGGCCTCGGCCCGCTGCGCACGGCCCTGCCGAT
>DASQJO010000505.1:0-3215 GCA_035630955.1 Kineosporiaceae bacterium | reverse complement strand
GTCGACGATCGTCGGGGCGATGCCGTGCGGGTCGTGGTCGTGGTTCCCGCTCCAGGGCCGGCGATCGACCACGGTCTGCCCGCGCGTCCACGACCCGGTGAGCTCGACGCGGACCGGCCAGCGCTGCGTGACGAGGCCGCCGGGGTCGAGGACCGCGCACAGCGCCCCGGCGTCCCCGATCGTGGCATCGTCCCCGCCGAACCGGTCGCACTGGAACAGGACGAGTCGCCCCGCCAGCTTCGCCGCACGGTCGCCGGATGCCGCCAGCCGCTCGGCCTCCGCGCGCGTCACGCGGACCTCGTAGAACACGTCGAGCCCGTACATCGTCACCGGCACGCCGAGCTCGGCGGCGGCGTCGAGCACGATGGCGGCGGCCTCGGGGTCGTGGAAGACGTTGAACTCGGCCGCGGCGGTCGCGTTGCCGACGAGCGCGGCGCCGCCCATGAAGACGATCCGTCCGAGCCCGCGCGCCGCCTCGGGGTACGTGCGCAGCAGCAGCGCGACGTTCGTCATCGGCGCGAGCGGCACCAGCGTGACGCGCTCCCCGCCGTCGGCGGCTGCGACGAGGACGTCCCGCAGCAGGTCGACGGCGTCCAGCGGCTCCGGCGCGCCCGCGGCCTCGGGGAGTCCGAGGTCCCCCATGCCGTCCTCGCCGTGCACGTGCCGGGCTGGTCGCGGCGCCTCGAGCAGCGGACGGCGGGCGCCCCGGCCGACCGGGACGTCGAGCCGCCTCGCGGCGTCGAGGACGATCCGGGTGTTGCGGACGACGTCCTCGACGGGCGCGTTGCCGGCGACGCAGGTGACGGCGCGGAGGTCGACGTCGGGGTGCAGCGCGGCGAGCAGCAGGGCGCAGGCGTCGTCGACGCCGGTGTCGACGTCGAGGACGACGGGGATCGGCACCCCCGAAGGCTACGACCAGGCGCTCCCGGTTCAGACCTGGACGGTCAGACCTGGACGGTCGTCACCGGGAGGGCCGAGTCGACGGGCAGGTCCAGCGCCGACGCGGGCCGTCCGCGCAGCTCGAGCTGCGCGCCGAGCGCCGCGACCATGGCGCCGTTGTCCGTGCACAGCGAGGGCCGGGGCACCCGCAGCACGATCCCCGCGGCGTCGCACCGCTCCTGCGCCAGCGCCCGCAGCCGGGAGTTCGCGGCGACGCCGCCGCCGACGAGCAGGTGCCCGACGCCGTTCTCCCGGCAGGCGGCCACCGCCTTGCGGGTGAGGACGTCGACCACGGCCTCCTGGAAGGCCGCCGCCACGTCCGCCACCGGCACCGGCTCCCCCGCCGCCTGGCGGCGCTCGACCCAGCGCGCCACCGCCGTCTTCAGCCCCGAGAACGAGAAGTCGTAGCGGTGCCGCTCGAGGTCGTGCGGAGCGGTGAGCCCGCGCGGGAAGTCGATCGACGCCGGGTCGCCGTCGCGCGCGGAGCGGTCGATCCAGGGACCGCCGGGGAAGGGCAGCCCGAGCAGCCGGGCGACCTTGTCGAACGCCTCGCCGGCGGCGTCGTCGATGGTCCGGCCGAGGGGTTGCACGGACGCCGTCACGTCGGGCACGAGCAGCAGCGAGGAGTGGCCGCCGGAGACGAGCAGCGCCATGGTCGGCTCCGGCAGCGGACCGTGCTCGAGCACGTCGACGGCGACATGGGCAGCGAGGTGGTTCACCCCGTGCAGCCGGACGCCGAGGGCGACGGCGAGCGCCTTGGCGGCGGCGACGCCGACGGTGAGCGCGCCGGCCAGCCCGGGCCCGGAGGTGACGGCGAGGGCGTCGACGTCCGCGAGCCGGACGCCGGCCTCGTCGCAGGCGCGCTCGATGGTCGGCACCATCGCCTCGAGGTGGGCGCGGCTGGCGACCTCCGGGACGACGCCGCCGAACCGGGCGTGCTCGTCGACGGAGCTGGCGACGGCGTCGGCGAGCAGGCGAGTGCCCCGGACGATCCCGATGCCGGTCTCGTCGCAGGACGTCTCGATGCCGAGGACGAGAGGTTCGTCAGCCACCGGCCACCTCCCTGGGCAGCGGGCGCCGCCGCATGATCCAGGCGTCGATGTCCCCGGGCTGGTAGTAGCGGCGGCGCAGCGAGATCCGCTCGAAGCCCTCGCGCGCGTAGAGCCGCAGCGCGGGTTCGTTGTCCGCGCGGACCTCGAGCATCAGGCTCGTCGCCCCCCGCCGGACGGCCTCGGCGGTGAGGGCGCGCAGCAGGACGGTGCCGACCCCGCGACGCTGCACGGAGGGGGCGACGCCGATGGTCTGGACGTCCGCCTCGCTGCCCGTGACGAGCAGGCCGGCGTAGCCCGCGAGGGCGCCGTCCGAGGTCTCGGCGACGACGTACCAGCGGCTGTCCCCGGCGGCGAGCTCGGACCAGAACAGCGCCGGCGTCCACGCGGTCGGGCCGAAGATCTCGGCGTCCAGCGCCTGCACGGGCTCGACGTCCCACCACCGCATCGGGCGCAGGGTCACGCCCCGCTCGCTCATCGCAGCACCCGCTTGCGCTCGCCGGGCGGAGCGGCGTCCGGACGCCGGAGGTAGAGCGGCTCCGGCGGTAGCAGCTCGACGCCGGCGACCGGCCGGGCCGCCGCGCCGAGGGCGACGAGCTCGGCGACGGCGCCGGCGTCGACGTCGAGTGGCCCGTCGTCCTGCCACCGCACGCCGCCGACGTCGGGGTACAGCGTGGCGCCGCGGCCGAACACCCGGACGTCGTCCGGCAGGTCCGTCGGTGCCGTCACGTGCGGACCGTCGATGCGCGTTGGCGGCGCCGGAGCGGTCGGCGTCCCCGCCACGTGGACGGCCCAGTAGAGCTCCCGGCGCCGGGCGTCGGTGGCGACGACGAACCGCTCGCCGGGGCCGACGCCGGTGGCGCCGTCGGCGACGACCTGGAGGGCGAGCGCGTCGTGCGAGCAGACGGCGTGCACGGGGACCTGGAGCGCGAGGCCGAGCACCCGGGCGGTGACGACGCCCGCACGCAGCCCGGTGAACGGGCCGGGGCCGACCCCGACGGCGATGCCGGTGACGTCGGTGCGGACGGCCCCGACGTCGGCCAGGACGGCCTCGATCGACGGGGCGAGGAGCTCGGCGTGCCGGCGTGCGTCGAGGGTGGAGCGGCGGGCGACGACGGCGGATCCGTCGTGCAGCGCGACGGTCACCGCCGCGCCCGACGTGTCGAGCCCGAGGAGCAGCACGAGCAGGTCCGCTCAGCCCGGCAGCCGCACGCCGCGCCAGCGCTG
>DASQJO010000504.1:0-6862 GCA_035630955.1 Kineosporiaceae bacterium | reverse complement strand
TACCGGTCGGCAAGAGCGCGCGAGTCAGAGACTGCGCGAGATCCGGTCGACGACGTCGTCCATCGGCGCCCCGGCACGGAACACCGCGACCACCACGTCGTCCTGCTCGACGTCCGGGACGGGCCCCGCCTGCTCGAACCGTTCCGCCACCCACGCGAGCGCGCGGTCGAGCGCCGGCAGCGGGTCGCCGGCGCCCCCCGCGAGCAGCCAGGCCCGTAGCACCTCGTTGTGCGCGGCGACGACCGCGGCGGCCACAACGTCCGCATAGAGCCGGACGCCGTGCTCCTCCCCGAGCCGCTGCCGCAGATAACGGCTGAAGAGCCGGTTGTACCGGGAGATGCTGGCGATCTCGCGGTCCCGCAGCGCCGGCACGGACCGCGAGAGGCCGTAGCGCTGCACGGACACCGCGGAGTCGTCGACGTAGGTCCGGAAGATCAGTTTGGCGCCGCTGCAGATCGCGCGCACCGGCGGAACGTCCTCCAGCGCCGCGAGGTGGGCGGCGGTGGCGGCCTCGATCCGCTCGTGGTCGGGGAAGATGACGTCGTCCTTCGAGCGGAAGTACCGGAAGAACGTGCGGCGCCCGACACCGGCCCGCTCGGCGATGGCGTCGACCGTCGTGCGGTCGTAGCCCTGCGAGGCGAACAGCTCGCGAGCAGCGGCGGCGATGCGGCTGCGGGCGTCGCCCGGGCCGTCGGCGTCGCTCGTGGGCGTGGCCATGCCACCGACGGTAGCCGCCGGGAGACGCCCGTCCGCCGTGACGCCCGCCATAGCGGCGGGCGTCACGGCCGGGCGAAGCGGGCCGGTGAGAGCGGGTGAGAGCGGGGTCAGTGCCGGCGGACCCCGCCCACGGCGAGCGCGTTCCGCAGGTCGGGGACGCGGGCGTCACGCGAGCTCAGCGGAGCCAGGTGCAGGCCGTGCTCGATGGTCGCCAGGATCGAGGTGGTGTCGTAGACGGTGTGGTCCACGCCGGACCGGCGCAGCGACGCGCTGAGGATCAGTGCCGGGATCCGGGTGCCGGGGCCGAACTCGTCGTGCACGCCGCGCGTCCGGCCGGTGCCGGGCGGGGACACGTGGTCCCACTGCCCGCCGAACTCGTCGTAGGTGACGACGACGAGCGTGTCGTCGGCCTGCGGGCCCGAGGTGATCGTCTTGAGCAGGTCGACGAGGTGGTCACTGCCGTCCGGCTCGCTCGCGTACCCCGGGTGCTCGTTCTCGGCGCCGTACGGCTTGACGAAGCTCACCGTCGGCAAGGTCCCCTTCTCGGCCGCGGCGACGAACTCCTTCTCGTCCCGCAGGTGCTCCCGACCCGGCTGACCCGGGGCGAACGAGGAGAAGTAGTTGAGCGGCTGGTGGTGGTACTGGAAGAGCGGCCCGGGGTGACCGGAGGCCGCGTCGGCCCAGCCGCCCGAGTACCAGTTCCAGGAGACGCCGGCCGCCATCAGGCGGTCACCGATGGTCGGGTACTTCGTGGCGTCCACGAGCGGCAGGACGTCGCCCTTGCCGCTAGGGGCGTTGGCCGGCTGCATCGTGTTGACCGCGTAGTCGCCGCACGCGACGGCCGGGTTCGCGGTGGGGCCGCAGGCCTGCGTGAGCGGCTTGTCGGCGACCTTGGTGGTCGGCTTGTACAGCGGGTAGGAGTCGTTGGGGAACCCGTTGGCGTCGACGATCGAGTGCAGGTCGGCCGTGGGAGCCGTGTCGATCGGCGCTCGCGCGGCCACCAGGTACTGGTGGTTGAGGAAGGAGCCGCCGAACGCGGCCTGGAAGAAGCGGTCGGCGATCACGTAGTTCGGCGCGCCGGCCGAGTGCAGGTACCGGTAGATGGGCAGCTGCTTGGTGTCGTAGTGGCCCATCGTCAGGCCGACCGCGTCGCTGCCGGTGACGTACCGGTCCTGCCGTCCGCCGTCGCGCTGGTACTGCTCCTGGTAGAAGCGGTGCACGAGGTCGCGGGTGCAGCCTCCGGGCAAGCCCTGGCCCTTGGGAACCCCGTTGGGGGCGAAGACGCCGGGCGCCGGGCAGGTGGTGTCCTGCGGGCGGATGTAGCGGTCGATGGTGAACGGCCGGTTCCGGAAGGCGCTGGCCGCCACGCCGTGCGCGGGGTCGGAGCACCGGCTCGGCAGCGGCGGCGACGTGAGGTTCACGTCGTCCTGCAGGAGGCACCGGTACGGCGTGCCGTCCTGGGCCACCTGGACCGTCGTCCGGGGCCGGGCGTTCCGCAGCCCGTCGACGCGCTGGCCGCCGACCCGGCCCCAGCTGCCGTAGAGGTTGTCGAAGCTGTGGTTCTCCTCGTAGATGACGACGAGGTGCTTGTAGGGCCCGAGGACGCGCGGTGCGTGCCCACCCGAGCGGGCCGGCGACGACGCCTGCGACGACGGAGCGGCCGAGGCGCTCGGACCGCCGAGGAGAGCGAGGGCCGCGGCTGCGCAACCTGCGGCCAGAACGGGAGTGACACGGGTTCGACGCACGAGACCTCCTCGGGCCGCGTCCACGCCGGCGGCGTGGACGGAAGGCGCCGCCCCACGGACGGACGGCGCCTGGCGAACGTTAGTTCCTCGCTCTCGACCGGAAAAGGGGTCTTTGTCCGCGGATCCGCCGTGGTTCAGGGCGAGGAGGAGGGCGCGAGCGTCGGGCACTCGAAGCGGTAGGCCACGACCTGCCCGTCGGGGCACGTGACGGTGTAGGGCGACGGCGTGGTCCTGGCGCGGCGCCACCCGAGGCCGGCGACGACCGCGACGACGACCAGGAGCGCCAGCGCAGCGGCCACCCAGGTCCTCGGCCCGAACCGGCGCCGCCGCCCCTCCAGGGCGCCGGCCGGGCGCCGCACCACCCGGGGGCCGGAGGGGGTGCCCTCCGGTGCAGGGCCGGACGCCGGGAGCTCGCCGGTCGACGTCGCGGCGGCCCATCCGAGCGCGGCGGCGCCGAGCACGGCGACGCGGTCGGCGTCCCCGGGGACGAGCGGTGAACGCCCCGTGACCCGGGCGACGAGCCCGGGCAGCACCGCCTCGTCCGACGTGCCGGGCAGCGACCCGGTCAGCAGGACACCCGCGAACGCCGGCCCGGCGGGGGCCGCGTCGAGCGCGCGGCGGGCCAGCCCGACCAGCCGTTCCGGGTCGGCCGGCAGGTCCTCCGTGAGCGTCACGGCCGTGCCGACCGGTTCGAGGCTGTCGCCGTCGCGGTCGACGACGGCAGCCTCCGCCACGACCGGGTCGAGGACGACGAGCCGCCCACGACCCGGGACCAAGCCGAACTCGAGCGCCCGCCACGCGGCCGCCTCCGGCGTGGTTAGCGGCACGGGCGCGGGCCAGCCCGGCGGTGCGTTCGCCGCGATGTCCGCGAGGACGGCGGCGACGGGCTCGGAGGCCCACCCGGCGGGGTGGACGACGACGACCGCCAGTGGCGGCCGCCCGTCCTGCGGAGGGTCGGCCATCCGGACGCCGTCGGCGCCCGCCACCGCCGTCCGGCGCCCGGGTGCCCGCACGTCGACCGCGAGCACCCAGTCGGCGTCCGACGCAGGCATGCCCCTATCCTCCCGTATCCGGCCCAGCCGTTCCGATCACGGCCGATCCGGCCCCCCTCGTCGGCGTACAGTCGATCGTGACCGGCACCCGCGGCCTCGGGCGGCCGAAACGGGGGGCCCAGCCGAGCGGAGCCGGGAGGTGACGGTGGAGCGGGTGTCCCGCCGCTGGTCCGCCCTGGCCGTGGAGCTGGCGCCTCCGCTCGGCGTGCTGGCCGTCCTCGTCGTCGCGGACGCGCTGTTGCCCCCCGCCTCCCAGATCACCGGCTCCTTCTCGCTCGCGGCGATCGTCGCGGCACTCCGCTCGAGCCCCGTGCACACGGCGGCGATCACGGTGCTGGCGACCGTGCTCGCGGCGCTCGCGGGCATCTGGGACGGGAACGCGGGCAGCCAGGAGTGGGCGATCCGGTTGCTCGTCTGCGCGCTGATCAGCACCGTCGGGGTCGCCCTCGCCGCCGACCGGGAGCGCCGCGAGCAGCGGCTGCGCCGGCTGACCGTCGTCGCCGAGGCCGCGCAGCGGGCGGTGCTGCGGGCGATGCCGACGTCCGTCGGCCGGATCGCCCTGGCCGCGCGGTACCTCTCGGCCGCGGACGACGCCCTGATCGGCGGCGACCTGTACGAGGTGTCGGCGACGCCCTTCGGCGTCCGCATGATCGTCGGTGACGTCCGCGGGAAGGGCCTGGACGCCGTCCAGCTCGCCGCCGCCGTCGTGGGCGCGTTCCGGCAGGCGGCCCTCACGGTCACCGACCTCACCGCCGTCGCCGTCGCGCTCGACGAGGTGGTGCACGCGGTGTCCGGCGAGGAGGACTTCGTCACCGCCGTCCTGGCGGAGTTCCACGACGACGGCACGGTCGCCTTCGTCAACTGCGGCCACCATTCCCCGATGCAGGTGGACGTCGACGGCGTCGCCCTGCTCGACGTCGACGAGCACGCGCCGCCGCTGGGCCTCGGCGTCGGCCCGGGGCTGACCCCGCACAAGGCGCACTGGCAGGTCGGGTCACGGCTCCTCTTCTACACGGACGGGTTGGTCGAGGCCCGGAACGGCGAGGGCGCCTTCTTCGACGTTCTCCACCAGGCTCCTGCGCTGCGGTCCGGCACCCTCGACCAGGCGCTCGACACGGTGATCACCCGGGTCCGCCGGCACGTGCCCGGCGGTCTCAAGGACGACCTCGCCCTCGTGCTCGCCGAACGCCGCCCCTGACCTCCCCCTCCGACGCCGGATGTTCGCTCACAGAGGATTGAGTCCGGGCGACTCAGGTCGGGAAGGTGCAAGCGAGTAATCACGTTGAGGGGAGCATGTCGACGACGCTTCCCGTCCTGTTCCTCGATGACGCCGTGGTCCTGCCCGGCATGGTCCTGCCCATCGAGCTGACCGACCAGGCGCAGGCCTCGATCGACGCCGCCCGCGCCGCGCGCGGGAGCGGCCGATCGACCGACCTCCGCGACCTTCGTGATGTCAACCGCGACTCCCGCGAACCCCTCCGCCTGCTCCTCGTCCCCCGGATCGACGGGCGTACCGGCGTCCTCGGGACCGTGGCCGAGGTGACCCAGATCGGCCGGCTGCCGAGCGGCGAGCCCGCCGCCGTCCTGCGCGCCACGGCTCGCGCCCGGATCGGCACCGGCGTCCCCGGCCCCGGCGCCGCGCTGTGGGTCGAGGCCGAGATCCTCGAGGCGCCGGCCGCCACCGGCCGGGCGCGCGAGCTCGCGGGCGAGTACAAGCACGTCCTGACCTCGATCCTGCAGCAGCGCCAGGCGTACCAGGTGATCGACGCCGTCCAGAAGATGACCGACCCGTCGGAGCTCGCGGACGCCGCCGGCTACGCCTCCTGGATCGAGACGGCCGACAAGCTGCGCCTGCTCGAGACGGTCGACGTCGTGGAGCGCCTGGAGTTCCTCCTCGAGCGCGCCAAGGCCTACCTCGCCGAGATGGAGGTCAGCGAGAAGATCGCGTCCGACGTCCGCGAGGGCATGGAGAAGAGCCAGCGCGAGTACCTGCTGCGCCAGCAGCTGGCCGCGATCCGCAAGGAGCTCGGCGAGCTCTCCGGCGACGACGGCGAGGAGGGCACCGACTACCGCAGCCGGATCGAGAAGGCCGACCTGCCCGAGGCCGTCCGGACGGCGGCCCTGCGCGAGGCCGACAAGCTCGAGCGGACGTCCGACCAGTCCCCCGAGGGCGGCTGGATCCGGACCTGGCTCGACACCGTCCTCGAGCTCCCCTGGGGCACGCGGACCAGCGACACCACCGATGTGACCACCGCCCGCGCGGTGCTGGACGCCGACCACACCGGCCTCGACGACGTCAAGGACCGGATCACCGAGTACCTCGCGGTGCGGGCCCGGCGTGCCGAGCGCGGCATGGAGGTCGTGGGCGGACGTGGTTCGGGGGCCGTCCTCGCCCTCGTCGGCCCGCCGGGCGTGGGCAAGACCTCGCTCGGCGAGTCCGTCGCGCGGGCCCTCGGCCGGAACTTCGTCCGGGTCGCCCTCGGCGGCGTCCGCGACGAGGCCGAGATCCGCGGCCACCGCCGCACCTACGTCGGCGCGCTGCCCGGCCGGATCGTCCGCGCGATCAAGGAGGCCGGCTCGATGAACCCGGTCGTCCTGCTCGACGAGATCGACAAGGTCGGCTCCGACTACCGCGGCGACCCCGCGGCGGCCCTGCTCGAGGTGCTCGACCCGGCGCAGAACCACACGTTCCGCGACCACTACCTCGAGCTCGACCTCGACCTCTCGGACGTCGTCTTCCTCGCGACCGCCAATGTCGCCGAGGCGATCCCCGAGGCGCTGATCGACCGCATGGAGGTCGTCCGGCTCGACGGCTACACGGAGGACGAGAAGGTCGCCATCGCGCGCGACCACCTGCTCCCCCGCCAGCTCGAGCGCGCCGGCCTGACCGCCGACGAGGTCGTGCTCACCCCCGAGGCCCTGAGTGCCGTCGCCGCCGAGCACACTCACGAGGCCGGTGTCCGGCAGCTCGAGCGGGCCCTGGCAAAGATCCTCCGCAAGGTGGCCGCGCAGCTGGCGTCCGGTTCCGCCACGGCTCCCGTCACGGTGGACGACGTCCGGCCGTACCTCGGGCGTGCCCGGTTCACGCCGGAGTCCGCCGAGCGGACCGCGGTGCCCGGTGTCGCCACCGGTCTGGCGGTGACCGGCGCGGGCGGCGACGTGCTGTTCGTGGAGGTGGCGACCATGGACGGCGAGCCCGGCCTGACCCTGACCGGTCAGCTCGGCGACGTCATGAAGGAGTCGGCGCAGATCGCCCTGTCGTACCTGCGGGCCAACGGCGAGCGCCTCGGCGTCCCGACCTTCGCCCTCGCGAACGAGCGGGTGCACGTGCACTTCCCCGCGGGTGCG
>DASQJO010000503.1:0-6866 GCA_035630955.1 Kineosporiaceae bacterium | reverse complement strand
TCGTCACCACCGACGGGCAGTTCCGGCGCGGCAAGCCCTCCCCGCTCAAGCCCGCCGTCGACGAGGCCGTCGCGGCGTCGCCGTCGGTGCAGAAGGTGCTCGTCGTCCGGCGCACCGGCCAGGACGTGGCCTGGGACGACGCCAAGGACGTCTGGTGGCACGACGTCGTCGACAAGGCCCCGGACCGGCACGAGCCGCAGGCGTTCGACAGCGAGCACCCGCTGTTCATCCTCTACACCTCGGGCACGACGGGGAAGCCGAAGGGCATCCTGCACACGTCCGGCGGCTACCTGACGCAGGTCAACTACACCCACCGCAACGTCTTCGACCTGCACCCGGAGACCGACGTCTACTGGTGCACCGCCGACGTCGGCTGGGTCACCGGCCACAGCTACATCGTCTACGGGCCGCTCTCCAACGGGGCCACGCAGGTCATGTACGAGGGGACGCCGGACACCCCGCACCGCGGCCGCTGGTGGGAGCTGGCGCAGAAGTACGCCGTGACGATCCTCTACACCGCCCCGACGGCCATCCGGACGATGATGAAGTGGGGCGAGGACGTTCCCGCCGGCTTCGACCTCTCCGCGCTGCGCGTGCTCGGCAGCGTCGGCGAGCCGATCAACCCCGAGGCCTGGATCTGGTACCGCCACGCGATCGGCGGGGACCGGACGCCGGTGGTCGACACGTGGTGGCAGACCGAGACCGGCGGCATCATGATCAGTCCGCTGCCGGGCGTCACCGAGGCCAAGCCCGGCTCGGCCATGAAGCCCCTGCCCGGCATCTCCGCCGACGTCCTGGACGACGAGGCGAAGCCGGTCCCCAACGGCGGCGGCGGGTACCTCGTGCTCACGGAGCCGTGGCCCGGCATGCTGCGCGGCATCTGGGGCGACCCGCAGCGCTACACCGACACCTACTGGTCGCGCTTCCCCGGCCGCTACTTCGCGGGCGACGGCGCCAAGAAGGACGACGACGGCGACATCTGGCTGCTCGGCCGCGTCGACGACGTCATGAACGTCTCCGGGCACCGGCTGTCCACGACGGAGATCGAGTCCGCGTTGGTCAGCCATCCGAAGGTGGCCGAGGCGGCGGTGGTCGGCGCGAACGACGCCACCACCGGCCAGGCCGTCGTCGCCTTCGTCATCCTCCGCGGGAGCGTCGACGCGGCGACGGCGCAGGGCCAGGAGATCGTCCAGGAGCTCCGCAACCACGTCGCGAAGGAGATCGGGCCGATCGCCAAGCCGCGGTCGATCCTCGTCGTGCCCGAGCTGCCCAAGACGCGGTCCGGCAAGATCATGCGCCGGCTGCTGCGCGACGTCGCGGAGAACCGCGAGGTCGGCGACCAGACGACGCTGGCCGACACGAACGTCATGGACCTCATCAAGTCGGGCATGTCGAAGCCGGCCGCGGCCGAGGACTGACGCCCGGCACCGAGCAGAACGGCGCGGAACCCGGCTCCGGGTCCGCGCCGTTCTGCGTCGTTCGTGCGTTCTGGAGGCCCGTCGCGACGGTCATGGAGAGACGCGTGAGGCGCCTGTGACGAGGGGCTGAATCGTTGCCCAAGGGTGACCGGCCTGTTGCGTCGTCCCGCCGTGCCCGACGCGCCACGACTGCTAGGGTCGTTGACTTCTTGAAGATTCTTCCACCAGTGCGATTGCACGTATGGGCAACCCGCATGGACCATCCGTACATGGGCGAATCCGCAGGGTCGGCGGATCACCGGGACGGCGTAGACCGCTCCGGCCGGCTCGCGGGCCCGCCCCCCGAGGATCGGAGGCCGCCATGTTGACGGGGGTACTGCGGCAGGCGCGCCGCCGCGCGGCGATCAACGCCTACCTCGAGGCCGGCTGGCCCATCGCGCCCGGCGCGTGGTGGGACCCGCGGGCCGAGCAGTACCACTGCCGACGGGTCGGCTGCCTCACGACGGGCACCATCCACGCCGCCGACGGCATGGCCCCTCGCGCGGACGCGAGCGCCTGGTCGTCGGACCCGGCCACCGTCCTCCTGGTCACCGGGCACGGCATCGACGTCGTCGAGCTCCCACTCGGCTCGACGCCGCCCGAGACCCTCTTCTCGCGCGCCGCGCTGCCCGGCCCCGTCGCGCTCTGGACGTCCGTGCGTCCTCGGCTGCTCGTGCCGGCCGGCACCACGGGAACGGGGCCCGTGCCGGACACGCTGCCCGCCGGGCTGCCGGAGGGTGTCCTCCTGCACGCGGCCGGCTCGTACGTCCCCCTCCCGCCGTCCCGCGTCCGCACCGGTGACGTCGTGTGGATGCGTCCGCCGCAGGCGCTCGACTGGCAGCTCCCGCAGCTCGGCGAGGTCGTCGACCTCCTCACCCGTCGCCTGCTCGGCGACGTCCGGCCCGACGCCACTTCGGACGTCCGGCCGGCGCCGGCCCCGCCGGCGTCCCCCGTGCGCGCGCACCGCGCCGCCGTCCGGACGCCGCTCGGCACCGCGGCTCGCAAGGCCTAGCCGCTCCGTCCCCCGGGCGACGGGACGACCGGTCCCCCGCGACGCCCCGGGTCGCACGACCGGGCCGCGACGGCGATCAGCCCGTAGGCTCTGCGCCGTCGGGGAAGGGGAACCAGCGCGGGGCGGGCGCACCCGCCGGGAGGAGCGAAGACATGGCGGAGGAGCGCACCCTCGGGCAGCTCGTGGCGCAGGCGTCGGACGACCTGTCCGGGATCGTCCGCGCCGAGATCGCCCTGGCCAAGGCGGAGCTCCGCGTCGACGCCAAGAACGCCGCCGTCGGCGGCGGACTCTTCGGGGCGGCCGGCTACCTCGGGGTGCTGGCCTCGATCACCGGCGTCATCACCGTCGCCTACGCCCTCGTCGCCGCCGGGCTGGCGCCCTGGGCCGCCTTCCTGATCATCACGGCGGCGCTGCTCGTGATCGCGGGCATCCTGGCCCTCGTCGGCCGGTCGCGGATCAAGAAGGTCAGCCCGCCGGAGCGTACGATCCGCTCGACGAAGGAGGCGATCGCGGCGGTCAAGCCCGGTCATAACGGTCGGTGACCATCGACGTCGCCGAGACCCTCGTCGAGGGTCCCTGGCGGCACCGCTTCGTCGCCGCCAACGGCGCCCGCTTCCACGTCGTGGACGCCGGTGCGGGCCCCCTGGTGCTGCTCCTGCACGGCTTCCCGGAGTTCTGGTGGGCGTGGCGAGCCCAGCTCGTCGCCCTCGCCGAGGCCGGCTACCACGCCGTCGCCATGGACCTGCGCGGATACGGCGCGTCCGACAAGCCGCCGCGCGGGTACGACACCCCGACGTCCGCCGCCGACGTCGCGGGCGTCGTCCGGGCGCTCGGGGCGCAGCAGGCGACGATCGTCGGCCACGACTGGGGCGGCTGGATCGCGTGGTCCATGCCCGGCCTGCAGCCGCGGGTCACCCAGGCCGTCGGCGCGCTCGGGATGGCGCACCCGCTGACCCTGCGCGGCTCGCTCACGGCCCGCCGCCAGCGCAGGGCCGTGGGCCGGCTGCTGGGCTTCCAGGCTCCGCTCGCACCCGAGCGCTCCCTCGGCGACAAGGACGGCGTCGCCCGGGTGCTGCGGGCCTGGGCCGGCCCCGGCTGGCCGGACGCCGAGAGCGAGTGGCGCTACACCCGGGCGATGCGCGTGCCCTTCGTGGCGCACACCTCCATGGAGTACTACCGCTGGGCGGTGCGCTCGGTGGTGCGCAGCGACGGCCGCCGGTTCGCCGCCGCCGTGCGCGAACCCGTGCGCGTGCCCGTGCTGCAGATCCACGGCGGGCTCGACCCGTGGGTGCTGCCGGAGACGGCCGTCCTCTCCGCCTCCCGCGTCGACGCGCCGCTGCGGTTCGAGCTCCTGCCGGCCGTCGGGCACTTCCTCCCCGAGGAGGCGCCCGGGCAGGTCACCGCGATCCTGCTGGACTGGCTGGGGTCGCTGCGGCGGGCGCGGGTCCGTCCGCTGTCGTCGTCCGGGCGCTGACGCCGGGCGCCGCGGTCGTCCGCCACGGCGGGTCCGCGGACCAGGCGAGCAGCACCAGGGCGCCGACCAGCCAGAACTGGTTGTAGAACGCCTGCTTGTTGAGCAGGTTCGCGCCGAACAGCGCGAACGCGGCGACCGCCGCGAACCGGGCCGGCGACGGCTGCCGGCGGTGCACCACCAGGGCCGCGAGCACGACGACCGCGACGACGAGGGCTCCCGTGAGCCAGAACGGCGGCGCCCAGCCGAGCTCGTGCATCGCCGCCAGGTAGAGCGTGTCGGCGAACCGGATGGCGTGGAAGCCGACCAGGAGCGTGACGGTGTCGTGCCACATCGCCGCGAGATCGGCCACGGCCCAGGGCGCGACCAGCACCGCGGCCCCGGCGGCGACAGCCAGGGTGCGCAGGGGCCCGAACGGCCGCCACACCGCGAGCAGTGGCAGCAGCAGCACGATGTGCTGCTTGCTCGCCAGGGCGAGCGCGAACAGCACCACGGCGACGACGAGCCGGCCGCGGTCGACGGCGAGCAGGGCCCCGGCGACGAGCACCAGGACGAGCGGCTCGGTCCACGCCTGCTCGATCTGGGTCAGCGTGCCGGGCAGGAGCAGCAGCACGGCCGCCGCGACCAGCCCGGCCCGGGCGCGGTCGGGCCGCTCCTCCCCGGGCTCCTGCTCCCCGGCCCCGGCCGGACGTCGGGGCAGGACGGCGATGACGGCGGCCGCGCCGAGCTCGGCGGCCACGAGCCCCCAGCGCACGTCGCCGGCGAGCAGCTTGACGGGCGCGAGGAGCACCGCCGTCCACGGCAGGTAGGTGAAGGCGTCGGTGACGCCCGGCGATCCCTGCCACACCTCGGTGTACATGTCGCGGCCGTGCAGCACGGCGTCCGCACCGCCCTGCAGCATGTACCAGACGTCGATGTGCGGGACCGGGTCGAGGTGGATCACGGCGGCCGAGCCGGCGACGAAGGCCGCGGCGGCGATGCCGAGTCCGATGGCGGCCCTGCCCAGGGCCACGGCCGCTCCGGCGGCGAGCGCGGCGACGGCGAGGACCGTCCGGACCGTCCGCGCGTCGCCCGCCGAGAGGTAGGTGAAGGTCGGCACGAGGTACTGCAGAGCGCCGGCAGCGGCGACGGCGAGCCCGCCGAGGAGCCGTCCGGGGACGCCGACCCGCCACCCGCGCACCACGGCGACGCCGAGCAGCAGGCAGGTGCATGCGTAGGTGAGGACGATCCAGCCGCGGTAGACGGGGATGCTCCGGACGGCGGCCGTGGCCGCGAGCAGCAGCGCGGCCCCCGGGACGAGCGCGAGCGGCAGCCGCAGGGCTCGGCGGACCTCGGGCGTCACGGCGCCAGTCTGTCAGCCGGCGCAGCTCTGCCGGCGGGGCCGGGTCGGTCAGCCGGCGGCGCAGCCGCCCGTGTCGACGGGCTTCGTGGCATCCCTGCCGGCGGCGATGTCGCCGCTGATCTCCTTGAGCGTGAGCGCGTATCCCGTCAGCGGGTCGTCGAGCGACTTGGCGAAGACGATGCCGGCGATCCGGCCCGAGGTGTCGAGCAGTGGTCCGCCGGAGTTGCCCTGCTGCACGTTGGCGTACAGGGAGTACACCTGGCGGGTCACGCCCGGCTTTCCGTAGATGTCCTCGCCCAGGGCGTCGAGCACGTTGCGCACCCGGGCCGCGCCGGCGGAGAACGGGCCGTTGCGCGGGAAGCCCGCCACGACCGCGTCGTCGCCGTGGTCGAGGTTGCCGGCTGCGAGCCGGAGGAACGGCGCGTCCAGGTCGGGGACGTACAGGACGGCGAGGTCCTTCTTCGGGTCGAAGAGGACGACGCGGGCGGGAAGCCGCGACTCGGTCCCGCCGACCTGGACGGTCGGGGCGTCGACACCGGCCACCACGTGGGCGTTCGTCACCACGTGCTGCGGGGCGATCACCGCCCCGCTGCCCTCCTGGCCGCGCCCGCAGGCCGCGGCGTCCCCGACGATCTTCACGATGCTCCGCTCGGCGCGGTCGATGACCCTCCGGGGCACCGCGTTCGGGTCGGGGCTGTCCACCTGGCGGATGGACTCCGGCGCGACGCCCTCGAAGACCCGCGGGAAGCTGCTGCCCGCGACGGCCCGGCGGAAGTTCTCGGCCAGCACGTCGAGCTGGTTCGGCATGTAGCTGTCGACCGTCGACAGCAGCCGCGAGGACGACACCGCCCGGTTGATCTGCGGTGCCGGGCTGCCCCGCAGGGCGCCGCCGACGAACCACAGCACGAGCACGACGGCGACGACGCCGGCGACCATCCCGAGGATCTGGTCGGCGACCTGGGCGGGCCGCACGGTGAGGTGCTGGCGCAGCCGGGCACCGAGCAGGGCCCCGCCGAGCTGGCCGAGCCACGCGAAGAGCAGCACCGAGACGAGCACGGTGAAGGTCCGCTGCAGGCCCTCGTCGAGGCCCTCCGCCAGGGGCGGGACGATCGTCATCGCCACCAGGGCCCCGGCGAGGAAGCCGCTGAGCGAGAGCGCGCCGACGGCCAGGCCCTGCCGCCACCCGGACACGGCGTAGGAGATGATCACGACGGCGAGGACGAGGTCGATCACGGCACGTCCTCCGCCACCGCCTCGGCCTCCAGCCGGGAGAGCGTCGGGGGCTCGGGCAGCGGCTCGAACCGGTCCTGGTTCCACGGCCGCTCCCACCCCGCGAGCGCGAGCACGCGGTCGAGGATGCCGGCGGTGAACCCCCAGACGAACAGGCCGCGGACCCGGAACCCCGGTCCGACGTAGCCGCTCGGGTGCACCACGAGGAATCGTGACGCCGGGTCCAGCAGCTCCGCCAGCGGCACCCGGACGGCCCGGGCGACCTCGGCCGGGTCGGCGGCGCGCACCGGGGACGGCGTCCGCCACCAGGCCAGCACCGGGGTGACGACGTGGTCGCTCACCGGCAGGTAGAGG
>DASQJO010000502.1:0-2527 GCA_035630955.1 Kineosporiaceae bacterium | reverse complement strand
GTAGGCGAGCGTGAGCCCGGCGAGCCCGCCGTGGCGCTCCCGGACCGTCTGCAGGTCGGCGAGCAGCTGACAGGGGTGGAAGTTGTCGGTGAGGGCGTTGACGACCGGCACCGAGCTGACCGACGCCATCGCCTCGATGCGCTCCTGGCCGGACGTCCGCCACACGATCGCGGCACACTGCCGGTCGAGCACCCGGGTGGAGTCCTCGATGGTCTCACCACGGCCGAGCTGGCTGGTCTGGGCGTCGATCAGCAGCGGGTAGCCGCCGAGCTCGGCGACCCCCGCGCTGAACGAGACGCGGGTGCGCGTCGACGGCTTGTCGAAGACGAGCGCGACCGCGCGCGGTCCCTCCAGCGGACGCCGCGAGAAGCGGTCCTTCTTCAGCGTGTCGGCGAGGTCGAGGACCTCCACCAGCTCCGCGGGCGAGAGGTCGTCGTCGCGGAGGAAGGAGCGGACCTTCGTCATGCGGGAACCTCCGTCGCGGCACGGTCGAGGGCGGCCGGCAGCGCGTCGACGAACGTCGCGGCCTGCTCGGTGGTGAGGATCAAAGGCGGCGCCAGGCGCAGCGCGTCGGGCGCGACCGCGTTGACGACGAAGCCGGCGTCCAGCAGGAGCGCCTGGACGCGGACGGCCACCGGGCGGGTCAGCTGGACGGCGAGCAGCAGGCCCTCGCCCCGGACACCGGCGACGAGCGGGTGATGGTGCGCGAGGACGCCCTCCCGCAGCGCGCGTCCGACGGCGGCGGCGTTCTCGAGGAGCCCGTCCCGCTCGATGACGTGCAGCGTGGCGAGGCCCGCCGCGGCGGCGACCGGGTTGCCGCCGAACGTCGTGCCGTGCTGCCCGGGGCCGAGCAGGGTCGCCGGCCCCTCCCCGAACGCGACGAGCGCACCGACGGGGATGCCGCCCCCGAGCCCCTTGGCGAGCGTGACGACGTCCGGTGCGACGCCGCCGCCGAGGTGCTCGTGCTGGTGGGCGAACCACGCGCCGGTCCGGCCGACGCCGCTCTGGATCTCGTCGAGCACGAGCAGCGCGCCGGCGGAGGCCGCGGCGCGGCGGGCCGCCGCCAGGTAGCCGCGCGGTACGGGCCGGACGCCGCCCTCGCCCTGCACCGGCTCGAGCACGATCGCCGCGGTTCGCTCGTCGACGGCCGCCGCGAGCGCCTCGACGTCCCCGAACGGCACGTGGACCACGTGACCGGGCAGCGGCTCGAACGGGGTGCGGTAGGCGGGCTTGTGGGTGAGCGCGAGGGCGCCCATGGTCCGGCCGTGGAAGGCGCCCTCGGCGGCCACGAGCCCGGCCCGGCCGGTGCGGCGGCTGAGCTTGACGGCCGCCTCCATCGCCTCGGTGCCGGAGTTGGTGAAGAAGACCCGGGAGCCGGCCGGCGCGCGGAGCAGGTCGAGCAGCCGCTCGGCGAGCGCGATCTGGGGGGCCGACGCGAAGAAGTTGGAGATGTGCCCCAGCGTCGCGAGCTGCGCGGTCACCGCGGAGACGAGCAGCGGATGGGCGTGCCCGAGCGCGTTGACCGCGATGCCCGCGAGCAGGTCCAGGTAGCGGTTGCCGTCGGCGTCCCAGACGTAGCACCCCTCGCCACGCACGAGCACGCGCTGCGGAGGCCCGAACGTGTTCATCAGGGCGTTCGCGTGACGCTCCTGCCAGGCGAGGCCGGACACCTCGCTGGGCGCGAGCTGGAGATCCGTCACGGCAGCACCATCGTTCCGACTCCCTCGGGGGTGAAGACCTCGAGCAGGACGCTGTGCGGGAGCCGGCCGTCGATCACGGTGGCCTGAGGGACCCCGCCGCGGACGGCGCGCAGGCACGCCTCCATCTTCGGGACCATGCCGGCCTCCAGGTCGGGCAGCAGCTTCTCGAGCTCGTCGGCGCCGACCGTGCTGAGCAGTGAGCCCCGGTCGGGCCAGTCCGCGTAGAGGCCCTCCACGTCGGTGAGGACGACGAGCTTCGCCGCCTCCAGCGCGACGGCCAGTGCGGCCGCGGCGGTGTCGGCGTTGACGTTGAGCACCTGGCCGTCGTCGTCCGGCGCGACCGTCGAGACGACCGGCACCCGGCCGGCCTCGATGAGGTCGACGACGGCCGAGGGGTCGACCTCGACGACGTCGCCGACGAGACCGACGTCCACCTCGACGCCGTCGACGACGGCACCGCGGCGCCGCGCCCGGAACAGCCCCGCGTCCTCCCCGCTGAGCCCGACGGCGCGGCCGCCCGCGCCGTTGACGAGCCCCACGAGCTCGCGCCCGACCTGCCCGACGAGCACCATCCGGACGACGTCGACGGACTCCTCCGTCGTGACCCGCAGCCCACCGCGGAACTCGCTGCCGATGCCGAGCCGGTCGAGCATCGCCGAGATCTGCGGACCGCCGCCGTGGACGACGACGGCCAGGTCCTCAACGTCAACGCGGACACCGCGGCAGCGGCCCTCGCCGTCGCCCTCGGGGCGCAGAAGCTCGTGGTTCTCACGGACGTCGAGGGCCTCTACGCGGACTGGCCGGACCGCGGCTCGCTGCTCTCGACC
>DASQJO010000501.1:0-2580 GCA_035630955.1 Kineosporiaceae bacterium | reverse complement strand
AGGCACTGAGACGCCGGAGTACGGCCGCGTGGTGGACATCTGCACGCGGGACTCCCTTCGCGAGCTCGCGACCCCCGGCCTGCTCGCCGCGATGGCTCCGATCGCGGTCGGCTTCGGCCTGGGCGTCGGCCCGCTCGCCGGCTATCTCGCCGGCGCGATCGGGACCGGCGTGCTGATGGCGGTCTTCCTCGCCAACTCCGGCGGCTCGTGGGACAACGCGAAGAAGATCGTCGAGGACGGCAACTTCGGCGGCAAGGGTTCGGACGCGCACGCGGCGACCGTCATCGGCGACACCGTCGGCGACCCGTTCAAGGACACCGCAGGCCCGGCGATCAACCCGCTCATCAAGGTGATGAACCTGGTGTCCGTGCTCATCGCGCCGGCCGTCGTCCAGCTGTCGAACGGCTCCAGCACGCAGACGACACTGCGGTACACGATCGCGATCGTCGCCTTCGTGATCATCATCGCGGCCGTCACCGTCTCGAAGCGGCGGACGTCCGTGATGCACGACGACGTCCCGCCCGCCAGCTCGGCCGGCGCGACGCCGACGCCGAGCACGCAGACGGTCTGAGAGCCGCCGCGGCATGACCCTGCACGACGCGGGCCCCGGGCTTCGGCTCGGGGCCCGTTCGCATCCCGTTCCGGCCCCGCCTCCGCCCGGCGAGGCGGACGTCGAGGCCCTGCGCGCCGACCTCGCAGGCTGGACGGTGGACGCCGTCCACGAGCTCCTCGGCCCGGTCGCGCAGGCGGCCATGGCCCGTGAGGAGGCGGTGCCGGCGCTGCGCGCTCTCCGGGGTCGGCTCGACGACCCCGTCGCCGCCCTGACGGCGGCCTTCGTCCTCGGCCGCCCCGTGGAACGGCGCATCATGGCCTCCGCCCTGCCCCGGCTCGGCGTGGACGGCGCGGCCCGGCTCGGTCTGCTGGAAGGCTCCGGCGCGGGCCCGGACGACGAGACCCGGGCGCTGGTCGACCTGCGCCCCTACGCCGCCGAGGACGCCGCCGGCAGCGCCGCCTGGTGGGTGGCCTCCGACCTCGGCGAGCTCGCGACGGGCGGCCCGCTCGGGCCGGAGCACGTCCTCGGCGTCGGCGGGGCATCCGTCACGCTGGCCCGCTGCACGGTGCGGGCGCCGGTCCGTCGCGTCCTCGACGTCGGCACGGGCTCCGGCGTCCAGGCCCTGCACGCGAGCCGGCACGCGGGCTCGATCGTCGCCACCGATCTCTCCGCGCGGGCGCTCGCCTTCGCGCGGCTCAACCTGGCGCTGGGCGACGTCCACGCCGAGCTGCGGCGGGGTGACCTGCTCGAGCCCGCCGCCCGCGAGCGGTTCGACCTCGTCGTCAGCAACCCGCCGTTCGTCATCACACCCCGGACGCCGGCCCTGCCCGCCTACACCTACCGGGACGCCGGTCTCGCCGGCGACGACGTCGTCCGCAGGCTCGTCACCGGCGTCGGGTCGGTGCTCGAGCCCGGCGGCGTCGCCCAGCTGCTCGGCAACTGGGAGGACCGCGCCGGCGAGCCGTGGACGGAGCGGGTCGGGCAGTGGCTCGACGCGGCTGGGCTCGACGGCTGGGTCGTGCAGCGCGAGCTGCAGGACCCGGCGCAGTACGCGGAGCTGTGGATGCGTGACGGCGGCGACCGGGAGCCCGGGCGCCGGCAGGAGCTCTTCGAGGCGTGGCTCGACGACTTCGCCTCCCGTCGTGTCGAGGCGATCGGGTTCGGTCTGGTCACCCTGCGCCGCCCCGTCGACGGGTCTCCGACCCTCCGGCGGGTCGAGGACCTGCTGGGGCCGCTGGAGGAGCCCGTGGGCGAGCACGTGGCCGCATGTCTCGCCGCCCACGAGTGGCTGCGTGCACGCGACGACGAGGCACTGCAGGGCGAGCGCCTCCGCGTCGCCGGCGACGTCACGGAGGAGCGCTACCACCGCCCGGGCGAGGCGGACCCGACGGTCGTGCTGCTCCGCCAGGGCGGCGGCTTCGGGCGCGTCGTCCGGGCGAGCACCGCCCTCGCGGGCCTCGTCGGCGCCTGCGACGGGGAGCTGCCCGTGGCCGCGCTCGTCGCCGCGCTCGCCGAGATCCTCGACGAGCCCCTCGGCGAGCTCACCGGCCGGCTGCTGCCCGCCGTCCGCGGCCTCGTCGCCGACGGGCTGCTCCTGCCGGTCTCCCCCTGACGCGGATCGAGGAAGGCAGCGGGCACCCGTCCCGCTGCCTTCCTCGACCCGCGAATGGTCAGTGGGCGGCCTGCGCCGTCGCCGTCCAGGTTCGCAGGGCGTGTTCGACGACGGCGATGAGCGACTGCTTGGCCGACTCGCGGTCACGGGCGTCGATGACCATGACGGGGGTCTCGGCGTCGAGCTGCAGCGCCTCGCGGACCTCCTCGGCGCTGTGCCGCACGATCCCGTCGAACGCGTTGATGGCGACGACGAACGGCAGTCCGCGGGCCTCGAAGAAGTCGAGCGGGCCGAAGCAGTCCTCGAGCCGGCGGGTGTCGACCAGGACGACGGCGCCGATCGCGCCCCGCACGAGGTCGTCCCACATGAACCAGAACCGGTTCTGGCCCGGCGACCCGAACAGGTAGAGCACCAG
>DASQJO010000500.1:0-3460 GCA_035630955.1 Kineosporiaceae bacterium | reverse complement strand
CGTCCAGCGCCGCCGAGGCGCCGACCAGCAGCGTCTCGGCGTCGGGGCAGCGCGCGTCGAGGGTGGCGAGACCGCCGACGGCCGACAGCGGAGCCGCGGACCGGGCGAGCCGGCCGAGCAGCCCGTCCACGACCTCGAAGGCGGCCTCGGGGCCGACGCCGGGCAGCACGACGGCGAACACCTCGCCGGCGAGCCGATAGGTCGAGGCAGCCGCCCCGTTCTGCGGGTCCAGGCCGGCGGCGGCCTCGCGGATGAGGGCCTCCGCGCGGCGGCGTCCGAAGAGGTCCACGGCGCCGGCGACGTTCGTCAGCTCGACGAGGGCCAGGGTGAGGGGGCGGCCGCCGTCCGCGGCCGCGGCGACCGCGGCCGGCAGGTCGGTCCCGAAGGCGCGCCGCGACCAGGCGCCGGTGAGGTCGTCGACGGCGAGGTCCCGCAGGGCCTCGGCGTGCCGCCGCACGAGACCGCTGCCGCCGAGGAGGAAGGTCAGCGGGACGGCGAGGACGGCGCCCACGGCCAGGACGGCGATCATCGGCCACGCGGACGCGAGTGCCGCGGCCTCGAGGAGGGCGACGACGGCGGCGCCGCCGAGGACGGCCGCGGAGAGCCGGGCGCCGGTCCGGACGGCGGTCCGCGCGAGCACGCCCCGGGTGAGGTCACGAGGGGTGAGCGGCCGCGCCCTCTCCCGCCCCTGCCCAGACGCCATGCAGCCCTCCGGAACTGTCCCGCCCGGCGTCCTCCGGGCGGTCTGGTTACTGACCGTGACTGGCGTCCGTGCCTCGTCGCAGGCGTCCCGTCGGCGGCCCCGGAAGGGTCATGAGGGGTCCGGGGTAGCCTCGACGGGTGCTCGTGGCCTTCTCCGTCGCCCCGTCCGGCGCCGCTCCCGGCGGCCGGTCGCCCTCCGGACCCTCCGGCGGCGCCGACTCCGTGTCCGCAGCCGTGGCCGAGGCGGTCCGCGTCGTGCGCGACTCCGGGCTGCCCAACCGGACCGACGCGATGTTCACGACGATCGAGGGCGACTGGGACGCGTGCATGGACGTCGTCCGCCGTGCCGTCGACGCCGTGGCCCCCTTCGGGTCGCGGGTCAGCCTCGTCCTGAAGGCGGACATCAGGCCGGGGCACACCGGTGAGCTGCACGGAAAGGTGGAGCGGCTCGAGGGCCTCCTCGGGAACGGCGGTGGGGTCCGCTCGTGACTCTCCTCTCTCCTTCGACCCCCCGTTCCCGGTTCGCACCCGCCCGGCTGGCAGCCGTCGCGGTCGCGCTCGTCGGCGCGCTCCTCCTGCTCGCGGCGCTGGCCCGGGTCACGGTCTGGGCCACCCCGTCGCACACCGTCGTCCGCGTCGCGGGGCAGGCGGGCAAGCCGGTGGTCGACACGACGGCCGCCGCGCTCGCCCTCGACGGGCCGTCGGTGCGGGTGACCGTGCGCGCGCCCGACCCCGGGCAGAACGTCTTCGTCGGCGTCGGCCGGGCCGGGGACGTCGAGGCGTACCTGGGGAACGCCGCCCGCACCGAGGTCACCGGCGTGCGCGGATCGGACGCGGTGCTGGCGACGCCCGGGTCGGAGACCTCGCTGCCCGAGCCCGGCGGCGTCGACGTGTGGGCGCTCGCGATGACGGGCCGCGGCTCCGCCACCCTCGTCTGGCCACGGGCCGACGGCAGCTGGCGTCTCGTCGCCGCGGTGGACGGCGCGACGCCGCCCGCGGAGGTCGTGCTCGACTGGCAGCGCGAACACGGCTCCGCGCTGACGCCGGCGCTGTTCGGCGTCGGCGGGCTGCTGCTCGTGCTCGGGCTGGTCGGGATCGGCGCCACCCGGCGCCGCCGTTCCCCGGTGCTCGGCGGTCCGGCTCCGGGGACCGACCTCCGGCACGACGACGAGGCCGACGACGAGGACGACGACGTGCCGGTCGAGCAGACGCCGGCGCCCTTCCGGTCGGAGCGCCGGTCGTGAGGCGCCGGGAGTTCCTCGGCGCGGGTGTCGTCGCGGCCGCGCTCGCCGCGTGCTCGAGCGTCGAGACCGGGACGCCGACCGCGGAGCCCGCCACGCCCGCCGTCCTGCCCGGACAGGCCCGGCACGTCCTGGAACAGGTGGACGCCGCCCTGGCCCGGGCGGTCCCGGCGAACAACCCGCGGCTGCTCGGCACGCGGCTGACCGGTCCCGCCTCGCGGGAGTGGAACGCCCGGCTCACCGTGGCCGCGAACCGCAAGCAGAAGCTGACCGCCCCGTCGCCGCTGCAGGTCCGTCGCCTGATCCTGCCCGCCGTGAACCCGTGGCCGCGGTGGTTCATGGCCGCCGGCACGTCGTCGGGGGAGCCGACGCCGGTGCTGCGGGTCTTCCGATCGGTCACGGCCAGGAACCCGTACGGGCTGTGGAGCGAGCTGTCCCTGCTCCCCGGGGCCAGCCTTCCCGACCTGGCCTCGCCGCTGAGCGGGACGCCGGTGCTCGCGCCCGGCGACGGGAAGGGCCTGGTGGCGGCCCCGTCGGCGGTGGTGGCGTCGTACGCCCGCGCGCTCACGGCGGGGTCGACCGCGACCAGCCAGTTCGCGCCCGACCAGTTCCGGCAGCAGGTGGCCGGCCAGACGGCGGCCGACCGGCGCAAGCTCGGTGTCGCGGGCATCGCATCCGTGTCGAACCAGCACCGCCCGTCCGCGGACGGGCTCGTCGCGCTGCGCACGCAGGACGGCGGCGCGCTCGTCGTCGCCGCGCTGGAGCAGCTGTACGACGTCAAGGTCCGCGCGGGCTCGGGCGTCGTGAGCCTGGACCCCGATCTCGCGGCCCTGGCCGGGGCGTCGTCCGTCGGCCGCAGCCTGCGCCGGACGTCCGTGGAGACCGTCGCCTTCCGCGTGCCGCCGGCCGGCGGGGGCGTGGTCACGGTGATCGCCGCGGCCAAGGCCGACGTGTCCGCCGTGGGCTCGTAGGAGACCTGCGACCCGGCTCAGTACCGAGGGGGCGCGGAGCCGATCAGGCCGGCGACGTCCTGGTCGATCACGAGCACCGTCGTCCCCGTGCTCGTCCGCAGGCCCGGGGTCGAACCGCCGAGCTGGGTCAGCATCGTCGCGGGCGAGCACCCGGCCAGCTCCGGGGCCGCGGCCGGCACCACGACCGCAGCCCGGTCGGCCCGCACCCGCTCGCGGGCGCTGTCCGTGAGCCACAGCCGGCGGTCCAGGCGGCCGCGGCGGCAGACGACCTCGACGACCTGGAAGTCCCCGCCGGACAGATGGGTCTGCAGGTCCGCGGTCCAGAACGGCCCGTACACCTCCATCGGCTCGCCCCGGGACGCGAACCGCAGGAGACGGAGGACCTCCTGCTGGTCGCGCCGCTGCGCCTGCTGCGCCGCGGGCGGTGCGGGGTCGTCGACCGCCGCCGAGACGAGGTTCACGGCCAGCCCCGCCGCGACGACCGCGACCAGGGGCTGCGCCCAGGCCGGACGCCGCCCCCGCACCATCGCCAGGCCCAGCGCCAGG
>DASQJO010000499.1:0-4463 GCA_035630955.1 Kineosporiaceae bacterium | reverse complement strand
TGTGGGCGGGATTCTGGGGGTTGGTCGGCGGGATCGCTCTCCTGCTGGGGGCCGTGCTGGGGCTCCGGCTGACGGCGTCGGACCGCCTGATCGGTGCGATCATGGCGTTCGGCGCGGGCGTGCTCGTCAGCGCGCTGGCGTTCGAGCTGACCGCGGAAGCCTTCCGCAGCGGGGGCGGCATCTCCGTCGTGCTCGGCCTGCTCGCCGGCGCGGTCACCTTCTTCGTCGGCGACTGGGTGCTGGACCACCACGGCGGCAATCACCGCAAGCGGTCGGGCGGGCAGCAGGCGGGCGGCAGCGCGGGCGCCATCGTGCTCGGCTCGCTGCTCGACGGGATCCCGGAGTCCGTCGCGATCGGCGTGAGCCTGCTCGGAGGCGGCGCCGTCGGTCTGCCCGTCGTCGCCGCGGTGTTCCTCTCCAACGTGCCCGAGTCGCTCTCCGCGGCGACGGGCCTGCGCAAGGCGGGCCACTCCGCCCGGTGGATCCTCGGGCTGTGGACCGCCGTCGCCCTCGTCTCCGCGCTGTCCGCGGCGATCGGCTACGCGGCGCTCGGCGGCGCGTCCCCGGCCGTGATCGCGGTCATCCAGGCGTTCGCCGCCGGCGCGATCCTGACCATGCTGGCGGACACGATGATGCCCGAGGCGTTCGAGCACGGCGGATCGGCCGCGGGCCTCGTCACGTCCCTCGGCTTCACCCTCGCGTTCCTGCTCAGCCGGGCGGAGTGAGGGTCGGCGGATCAGTGGTGCGCCGCCCACAGCTCGGCGGCGCGATCGGCCGCAGCGGACACCAGGGCCGCGAGCTCGGGGCGCTCGGGCACCCGGAAGCCGACGTAGGCACCGCGCCCGCCCGCCGTCGGGCGGCCGTACGCCCGCGCGGCCAGCGAGCCGTCGGGCAGCAGCCGGACGTTGAGCGTCGTCAGCAGGAACTCCTCGCCGCGCCGGGCGTCCGTCCACCGCAGCTGCTCGGGGACCGACACGTTGACCGCCAGCGCGGTGACCTCGAGACCCTCCGGACCGTCCACGGGACGCCACGCTAGCGGCGCGTCGGCGCCGCGTTGACGACGTGAGCCGCCCGTGGTTGGCTCCCAGCGTCAGTCGACGGCAGGAAGGAAGCCGGTGCGAGTCCGGCGCGGTCCCGCCACTGTCACCGGGGAGCAACCCTCGTCACGGCCACGCCCGCACCCGCGGGGGGAAGGCCGAGGGGAGCCTCGATCCGGGAGCCAGGAGACTTCGGTCGTCGATCCCTTCGGTCCGGGGCGCGGACACCCCGAGGAGGTTCATCGGTCATGCCGGAAGCCCAGCCCGTCGTCGTCCCCGATGACGGCCTGACCACCCGTCAGCGGCGCCACCAGCCGCTGCTCGCCGTCCACACCGGCGACATGAAGGGCAAGTCCACGGCCGCGTTCGGCATGGCGCTGCGCGCCTGGAACGCCGGGCTGCCCGTCGCGGTCTACCAGTTCGTCAAGAGCGGCAAGTGGCGCGTCGGCGAGGAGCAGGCGCTGCGCGCCCTCGGCGACGTGCACGAGCGGACCGGCCAGGGCGCGCCCGTGCAGTGGCAGAGCATGGGGGCGGGGTGGTCGTGGCAGCGCAAGCGCGGCACGGACGCCGACCACGCGGCCGA
This sequence comes from Kineosporiaceae bacterium, assembly GCA_035630955.1. GTDB lineage: Bacteria > Actinomycetota > Actinomycetes > Actinomycetales > Kineosporiaceae > DATKNA01. Next base: position 2,843 of record DASQJO010000499.1, on the reverse strand, counting down.
CGCCCTCGAGGGGTGGCGGCAGATCCAGCGGGATCTCGCCGCGCAGGCGCACGCCTTCTACGTGCTGGACGAGTTCACCTACCCCATGACCTGGGGCTGGGTGGACGTCGACGAGGTCGTCGCGACCCTGCGGGACCGGCCCGGCTTCCAGCACGTCGTCGTCACCGGCCGCGCCGCCGACCCGCGGCTCGTCGATGTGGCCGACCTCGTGCTGGAGACGACCAAGGTCAAGCACCCGATGGACGCCGGCCGGCTGGGTCAGCGCGGCATCGAGTGGTGACGGTCTAGTCGCCGGCCTCGCCGTCGGCCCGCTCGCGGGCCAGCGCCAGGTCGACGGCGAGCACGGATGCGAGCACGAGCAGGTGGTCCTCGCCCGGAGCGACGTCGACGCCGTAGGTGTCCCGCAGGCTGAACCACCGCTTCGAGACGCGCGCGACCTGCTCGCCGGCGCGCTCGATCGAGAACTCGTGGTCGAGCAGGTCGCCGGTGACCTCGAGGTCGTCCGGCCCCGGGACGTCGATGGTGAACCGGTCCCGGAACGGGGTGAAGAAGTGCTTGCGGACGTCGGCCGCCTTCTCGCCGGCGATGGTGACGGCGTACGTGGGCCGCAGCGAGACCAGGTGCCGCTCGACGGCGGCCACCTCGCGGCCGTCGGCGTCCTCGATCACCAGCCGGTTGCGCACCGTGAACACCTTGCCGTCGACGTGGTAGACGACGCGCCCGTCGTCGTCGGTGATGTCGAAGTCGTCGCCGATCGCGAAGAACCGTTCCCTGATCACGTACATGGCCCGAGTCTGGCCCACCGCCGGCGGCCCGCGACTCCTGTCGGGCGTCAGCCGAAGGCCTTCCCCTCGCCGCGGTACGTCGGCACCGCGGCGAGGAGCCGGCCGCCGTCGATCAGGTGCAGCTCGTTCAGGTGCTCGCAGAGCTCGCCGGCCTTGGCGTGCCGCCACCAGACCCGGTCGCCGACGCGCAGGCCCTGGGCCTGCCTCCCGCGGACCGGCGTCTGCACCTCGCCCACGCCCTCCGTGCGCAGCAGCCGCAGGTGCGGGACGACGGGCACGGGGAGCCGGGACCGTCCGGGAGGTCCCGAGGCGATCCAGCCGCCGCCGGCCACCGTTGCGACATCGGCTGCCGGCCGGCGGACGACGGGCAGCGCGAAGAACAGCGCCGGCCGCGTCGTGAAGGCGTCGTACCGGTCGAAGAGCGCCGGGGCGTAGAGCCCCGATCCCGCCGTCACCTCGGTGACCGCCGGATCCGCCGCGGTCACCTCGAGACTGCCGGTCCCGCCGCCGTTGACGAACGCGAGCGGGCCGGCGACCGCGGTCACCGCGTCGACGACCGCGGAGCGGCGCGTCGCCAGCTCGGCGGCCGAGCGCCGCTTGACCAGGCGCACGGCCGGCGAGCTGTCCGGCAGGCCGGCGATCTGCGCCTCGTAGAGCATCACCCCGGCGACGCGCAGACTGCGGTCAGCGGCGGCCGACGCGAGGGCGGCCGCCTGTGCCGGCGTCCGCACCGGCGACCGCCGGACGCCGAGGTGCAGCGGCCCGACCCGCAACGAGGCGTCGACGTCGAGGCACACCCGCAACGGCGCGCCGCCGCCGGCCGCGCGGAGCAGGTCGAGCTGGGCCGCGTCGTCGACCATGACGACGATCCGCTCGCCCAGCCCGGAACCGGCGAGCTCGGCGACGGCGCCGGCGTCCGCCGTCGGGTAGCCGACGACCACGTCGTCCACGCCCTTCCGTGCCAGCCACAGCGCCTCGCGCAGCGAGTAGGCGAGGACGCCGGCGAAGCCGGGCAGCGCCAGCACGGTGTCGAGCACCCAGCGACAGCGCACCGACTTCGACGCCACCCGCACCGGCCGTCCCCCCGCGCGCCGCACCAGGTCCGCGGCGTTCGCACGGAGCGCCTGAACGTCGAGGGCGGCGAGCGGGGCCGGCAGCTCGGCGGTGGCGCGCTGCGCGGCGGCCACCCGGGCGGCGAGGTCGTCGTCCATGGCCCGACCCTGGCGCACGCCCTTCCGTCACCGCCAGCGACCCGGCCATAGTCGGGCCATGCCGACGTGGACGAACTGGTCGCGGACCGTCGTGGCGCACCCGGTCGCGGTCGAGACCCCGGCGACCGTCGAGGAGCTCCGCAAGGTCGTCGCGGAGGCCGCGGGCGCCGGACGCCGGGTGCGGGCCGTGGGCGCCGGGCACTCCTTCACGCCGGCCGCCGTGACGGACGGCGTCCTGCTGCGGCTCGACCGGCTCGCCGGCGTGGTCCGCGCGGACCGGGACACCGGCCTGGTCACGGTCCTCGCCGGGACCCGGCTGCGCGACCTCGGCGACGTCCTGTGGTCCCTCGGCCTCGCCATGGACAACCTCGGCGACATCGACGCGCAGACGGTGGCGGGCGCGATCGCGACCGGTACGCACGGCACCGGAGCCCGGTCCGGCGGACTCGCCGCACAGGTCCGCGGTCTCGATCTCGTGCTGGCGGACGGCAGCCTGCTGACCTGCTCCGCACACGAGCCCCCGGACGTGCTCGCCGCGGCGACCGTCGGGCTCGGCGCCTTCGGGATCGTGGCGACGGTGACGCTGCAGTGCGTCCCGGCGTTCGCCCTGACCGCGGACGAGCGCCCCGAGAGCCTGGACGACGTCCTCGCCGACCTCGACGGCTTCGCCGACGGCAGCGACCACGCGGAGTTCTACTGGTTCCCGCACACCCGCCGCGTGCTCGCCAAGCGCAACACCCGTCGTCCGGGAGACACCCCGCTGCGGCCGCTGAGCCGAACGCGCCGCACCGTCGACGACGAGCTGCTCTCGAACGGCGTGTTCGAGGTCGTCAACCGGCTCTCGACG
>DASQJO010000498.1:0-4789 GCA_035630955.1 Kineosporiaceae bacterium | reverse complement strand
CGGCCGGCGATCTCGAACCGGACGCCGTGCTCTCGTGCGATCCGGTCCCGCAGCACCGTGCCCTGCCGCCGGGACCGGCGCTGCGTCAGCAGGCACCAGACGGCCGCCTCGTACGGCGAGGCGAACAGCGGCGGCCGCAGTCCCGGGGCCGCCGCGATCAGCCGGCGCAGCACCGGGTCCCGATCGCCGAGCGCCACGAAGGCGTCGCCGTCGTGGTTGCACGACGCCATCCGCGCGACCTGCCGGACGACGGCATCGGCCGCGTCCGGCGCCGCCTCGATCGTGAGCTCCAGCTCCTCGTCGGCCACCTGCCGGACGGCGACCCCGGCGTGGCCGTGCCCGCCGTCGACGACGAACGCGAGCCGCCAGACGCCGTCCCAGGCCTGGGTGTGCAGCTCGCCGAAGCCGAACGTCCCCAGCTCGACCAGCGAGAACGGCCCGCGGGTCGGAATCCGGACGACGGTCCTCGTCAGGACGCCGTTCACGAGGACCTCCACTGCGGGTCGCGGCCGAGCCAGGCGACGAGCCGGTCGTAGGCCGGCGCGTCCTCGCCGACCTCGACCGGCGGGCCGAACGGGATGGGGCCGCCGCGCGGCTCGGCCGGCACGTAGCGCTGCGCCGCGACCAGGGCGAGCTCCGCGAGCGAGGGGTCGAGCACGTCGGGGCGCCCGAGGGCGGTGGCGAGGTCCCAGGCGTGCGTCGTCAGCTCCTGCACGTAGGCGAGCGCGGCGCCGCGACCGGGCACCTCGCCCCAGGGCAGCCGCAGCACCCGGTCGAGCACCGCGTCGTCCGTCCACGCGGCACGCAGATCCGCGGCGTTCGCGGTCGCGGCCGGCGCCCAGGCGTCGTCGGGCAGGTCTAGCACGATCGAGGGGACGTCGAAGGCGTGGCCGCCACCCGCGACGTGGCCGATGCGGCGCAGGACGGCGACGACGTGCCCGGTCAGATGCCGGACGTCGTACTCCGTGCACGGCGTCGGCGCGGCCAGGTGCTCGGGCCGGACGAGGCCGACGACGGCGACGGCCTGGTCGGCGGCTCGGAACAGGGCTCCGCGCGGGTCGGCGGGCGCGGCGAGAGTCTCGGGAGAGGTGTTCGTCGTGGTCATGGCTCCACTCTTCCGCCCATAACCTGACACCGGCGGTCAGGTATGCGAGGGAGACTAGGGACATGAGGTCGGACCGGCTGCTCTCACTCCTGCTGATCCTCCAGGCCCGGGGGCGGGTGACCGCGCCCGCCGTCGCCGACGAGCTCGAGGTCAGCGTGCGCACGGTGTACCGCGACGTCGAGGCGCTGTCGGCCGCCGGCGTCCCGGTGTGGACCGAGCAGGGCCGCGGCGGCGGGATCGCGCTCATGCCGGGCTACCGGACGGACATGACGGGCCTCACCGCCGAGGAGTCGCGCGCCCTGGTCGCCCTCACAGGGCGGGCCGTGCCGGACGACCTGGGCATGGGGTCCGCGCTGGCCGCGGCCGTCCACAAGCTCGTCGCGGCCGTGCCGGCGTCGCACCGGCCGGCGGCCGAGCAGGCGCGGGAGCGCGTCCTCGTCGACCACGCCGGCTGGTACCGGAGGTCGGAGGCGGCACCGCACCTGCCCACCGTCCAGGAGGCGGTCTGGGGGGACCGGCGGCTGCGGGTGCGGTACCGGCACGGCGACGGCGGGGAGACGTGGTACCTCCTCGACCCCTACGGCCTCGTCGTCAAGGCCGGCGTCTGGTACCTCGTCGCCGGCCACCGCGGGGGGTCGCGGCTGTTCCGCGTCGACCGGCTGCTGTCCGCCGGGGTCGTGGACGACGCGGCCCGGCGTCCTGCGGACCTCGACCTGGCCGCGGAGTGGGCGCGGTTGCGGGCCGACGTCGAGCGGCCGCGGGACGAGGTCACCGTGCGGGTCCGCGTCCGCGAGGACCGCGTGTCGATGGTGCTTCGGGTCACGCGGGGCCAGCGCAGCCCGGACGACGACACCGGCGAGGGCGACGCCGCGGGGGACGAGGCCGACCCGCCGGGCTGGCGGACCCTCACCCTCGCGTTCCGCGCCCCGGGCGCCGCCGTGGCGTCACTGCTCGGCTTCGGCGGGGACGTCGAGGTGCTCGGGCCGCCCGACGTCCGGGCGCTGCTCGTGGCGACCGCGCGGGCGGCCCTCGCCCGGCACGACGGTGCCTAGTCGGCCGACGAGCTCGAGGCCGCCGGCGCCCGCTCAGGCCTGCTGAGCGCGAGGAGCGCGTCGACGACGTCGCCGTCGAACTGCGTCCAGCGGCCGGCGCGCAGCTCCTCACAGGCCGCCGCCGGGCTCAACGGCGGGCGGTGTGGGCGCGGCCGGAGCATCGCCGCCCAGGCCGCGACCACGGACACGATGCGGGTCTCGCGCGGCAGGTCCGGCCCCGCGACGCCGTCGGGGTAGCCGCGGCCGTCCCAGCGCTCGTGCTGGGAGCGGACGACGCCGGCGAGAGCCTCCTGGCCCGGGACGCCGAGGACGAGCCGCGCGCCGTGCTCGGGATGGGTCCGCAGCACGCGGCGCTCGGCCGCGGTCAGCGGACCGCGGCGCCGCACGAGCGCGTCGCCGATCACGATCATCCCGACGTCCCGGAGCCGGACCGCCTGGACGACGAGGCTGCGACGGTCGGCGTCGAGCCCCAGGGACTCACCGATCCGGTCGGCGACCTGTTCCGGCGTCCCGTCGGTCCCCGCCGTGCCCTGGCCGCCGCTCTTGCGGCTCTCGACCACGCCGGCGAGCAGCTCGAGCGGCGCGAGCGCGCCGTAGGCCTCGGCGTCCGCCGGCCCGGTCCGCGGTTCCTCGCCCGCCGGGGCGACGCTGACGCGGTCGCGGCCGGCGTCCTTGGCCGCGTACAGCGCGCGGTCGGCGCGGCGCAGCAGTCCCGTCGAGTCGCGCGCGGCCGTGGGACCGGCGTCCGGACCCAGGACGGCGACCCCGAATGATGCGGTGACGGTCACCCGCCGGCCGGTGTGCAGGCGGACGGGCTCGTCGGCGAGCGCGGAGCGGCACCGCTCGGCGATCTCGAGAGCGGTGTCGCGGTCGGCGTCCGGCAGGATCGCGACGAACTCCTCGCCGCCGTACCGGGCGAGGACGTCGCTGGCGCGCAGGGAGCGGCGCAGCCGGGCGGCGGCCTCGACCAGCACGGCGTCCCCGCTCAGGTGGCCGTGCGCGTCGTTGACGTGCTTGAAGTGGTCGAGGTCGGCGACGAGCAGCGCGAGCGGGAGGTCGCCGCGCAGGGCGCGCTCGGTCTCCAGCCGCAGCACCTCCTCGAAGAACCGCCGGTTGTAGAGCCCGGTCAGCCCGTCGGTGACCGCCAGCCGCCGCTGCTCCTTCAGGTCGGCGTCGAGCTGGGTCGCCACCCGCCGGCTGTCGGCGACGGAGAGCACGAACCGAGCGACGAGCCCGGCCACCACGACACTCGCGACGGCGATCCAGGTGGCGGCGGCCCCGTGCCGCACCGCGTCCGCCCCGGCCACGGCGAGCGCGGTGCCGACGCCGAGCAGCACGGGCACGAGGGCGAGGTCGCGCCCGAGCGGGGCCACCTGCCCCTCACCCTCCCGGTGCCGCAGCGCGCACACGGCCGCGAGGCAGAGCAGGACGGCCCCGGTCTGCCGGCCGAGGGTGAGCCAGTCGCCGGTGACGTGGTCGTCGACGCCGGCGAGGTAGGTGTAGCCGGCGTCGGTGAGCGACGACACCGTGAACGCCGCCGCGAGGAGCCAGATGGACGTCGCGACGTGCCGGTGCCCCGTCAGCGCGACGGACGCGATCGTGACGACGATCCCGACGCCGAGCAGCGGGTACGCCACCCGGGTCGCGGTGGCCCACGACAGCCCGCCGTCGAGCTGGGGCTGGATGAGCAGGTACCACCCGGCGGCGGCCAGGCCGAGCCCGACGACGCCGGCGTCGAGCAGGCTGCGGATCCGACGGCGGCCACTGGCGCCGCCGAAGCCGACCAGGACCGCGGCCGGGACGACCGCGTACGACGCGAGGTGGAGGGCGTCCGCCGCCGACGGGAAGGGCGTGTCAGCGGTGTGCAGGTAGGCGTAGCCGGCCCGCACGAGGTCGCCCGCGAGCCACAGGACGTTCGCGACGACGAGGAGGCTCCACAGCCGCCGGGGCCTGCCGGCCGCGCGTCGTGCGGCGAGGACGCTCAGCACCGTCGCGAGGGCGACGGGCAGCACGTGGACGACGCTGCCGAGGAACGTCCGGCCCTCGGCGTTCCCGGTCGTCGCGAGCGTCGCCGCGGCGTAGAGGACGAGCCACGCGGCGCCGAGCGCGGACGCCGTCCAGAGTACGCGGTCGGCGACGACCTCGCGCCGTGCCTCGTCGAGGCGCCGCGCCTCGCGCTCGCTCGATAGCTCGATGACCGTCCCGAGGGACGCTCCGATGTCGGTGCTCGCCGCCGCCCCCACGCGGACTCCTCTCCCACCGGATCGACGACGGAGCGGGGCCGATTCGTCACCGTCGAGAGTCCGGACGAGGTCAAGCCTCGCAAATCCACCCCCGTTCCGGCGAGCGGATCCGAGAAGATTGCGCGTCGGCACGTGCAATCGCCCCCGCAGAGGGGCCCGCTCGGTCCGCGATACTGGGCCCGTCGGCGCCGCCGGCGGGGTGCGCGGAGCGAGGAGGACGCCGACACGTGGTCGCGCAGGTCGTGCTGCTCGCGGGGGCGAGCGGGTCGGGCAAGACGTCGCTCACGCGCAGGGTGGGTCTGCCGACACTCGCGCTCGACGACTTCTACCGCGACGCGGACGACCCCCGGCAGGACCCTCCCCTCCCCCGGCGCTTCGGCATCGTCGAC